>JBBJNO010000201.1:0-4941 GCA_037720875.1 Luteimonas sp.
TGGTGTCGGACGATTTCTTCAACCTGTGTGCCGCGCCCGAGCGCCTGGCCATCGTCGGCGGTGGTTACATCGCGGTCGAACTGTCGGGCGTGTTGCAGGCACTCGGCAGCCGTGTCGACATGTTCGTTCGCGGCCGGCGGTTGCTGCCGGGTTTCGATGAGGACCTCACCACGCAACTGGTGCAGGACTACCTGCACTACGGCACGCGCACGCATTTCGGGTTCGACGTGCAGGGGCTTGAGCAGGTCGATGGCCAACGCATCGTGCTGCGCGATGCCCTCGGCGAACACAGCGAGCCGTTCGACAAGGTCATCTTTGCCACCGGGCGGCGTCCCAACAGCGATGGTTTCGGTGTCGAACAGGCCGGTATCGACATCGATGCGAAAGGCTATATCGTGGTCGATGCCTTCCAGAACACCAATATTCCAGGCGTTTACGCCGTCGGCGACGTGACCGCGCACGAGGCGCTGACGCCTGTCGCGATCGCGGCGGCGCGGCGGCTGACGGATCGCATTTTTGGCGGCGATGCCGACGCGAAAATCGATTACCGCGACATCGCCACCGTCGTCTTCGCGCATCCACCATTGGGCAAAGTCGGCATGACCGAGGCCGAGGCGCGCCTGCAACATGGCGATGCGGTACGCGTGTATCGCGCCGGATTCCGGCCAATGCTGCACGCACTGGCCGATTCGCCGCAGCGCAGTCTGTTCAAACTGGTGTGTGTGGGTGAAGAAGAACGCGTGGTGGGCCTCCATCTTCTTGGCGAGGGTGCCGACGAGATCCTGCAAGGCTTCGCGGTGGCACTGAAGCGTGGCCTGACCAAGCGCGATCTCGATGAGACCGTCGCGATCCACCCGACCA
The DNA here is from genome assembly GCA_037720875.1 of Luteimonas sp. Classification (GTDB taxonomy): domain Bacteria; phylum Pseudomonadota; class Gammaproteobacteria; order Xanthomonadales; family Xanthomonadaceae; genus JALYOU01. The sequence goes on from JBBJNO010000201.1 coordinate 862, forward strand.
GTGCCGAAGAAGTGGTGCTGATGCGATGAGCGCACATTCGACAAGCACGGATCCGGCGCGCATGGATTCGATGGACACGGATGTGTACACGATCCATCGCGGCACCATCCCGCTGTTGGTCAGCGTGCCGCATGACGGCACCGAGGTGCCCGAGGCCATCGCCGCACGCTTGACCGATTCCGCACGCCGTGTACCCGACACCGACTGGCACATCGCACGCCTGTACGCCTTCGCGCGTGACCTCGGTGCTTCCATGATCGTGCCGAGATACTCGCGATATGTCGTCGACCTCAATCGTTCCGAGGATGATGTCTCGCTGTATCCAGGACAGAACACCACCGGTCTGTGCCCGATCGTGCAATTCAACGGCGAGCCGGTTTATCGTGAAGGCCAACAGCCCACGCCGGAAGACATTGCACAACGGATCGAACGCTATTGGCGACCGTATCACCAGGCATTGCGCGATGAACTGGCCCGCATCCGTTCCGAACATGGCCGCGTGATGTTGTGGGAAGGGCATTCGATCAAGGGCGAGTTACCGTTCCTGTTCGAGGGCCGCCTGCCGGATCTGAATCTGGGCACCGCGAACGGTGCAAGTTGTTCGCCCGGGCTACAGTCACGCCTTGAAGCAATGCTGGCAACCCAAGACCGCTACAGCTACATCGTCAACGGCCGCTTCAAGGGCGGTTACATCACGCGCAGTTACGGTGACCCAGCCCAGGGCATCGATGCCGTGCAACTGGAGATCAGTCAGCGCATCTACATGGACGAGGAAACATTCGCTTGCAGCGAAGCAAAATCCGCTTCCACAAGGCTTGTGATCAAACTCCTGCTCGAACAAGCCCTCCTTTCGTAGGAGCGGCTTCAGCCGCGAGCTCCTGTAGGCGCGAATTCATTCGCACGCGCTTGATATGCGATGAAGCGTGCGAATGAATTCGCACCTGCATCAGAGCAAGAACGCGCGGCTGAAAGTTTTTGCGAATGAACTTCCAGGCGCAAAAAACGGGCGGTACAAGCCGCCCGTTTTTTTGCAATCATTCGACGCGATCGGGTTTCAACGCTTGACACCGCCATCATTCTCCTTGAGGAACTTCTCAACCCGCTGGTACAAGTCCGCCTGGGTTTCTGGCTTGTAGAAGCCGTGCCCTTCGCCCGGTGCGACCATGGTTTCGACCTTGGTGCCGTTGGCGGCAAATGCGCTCTTCAATGCATTGAACTGCGCCATCGGCACGCGCCGGTCGATCGCGCCCTGGGCGAGGAACACCGGCACCTTGATCTTGTCGACGTTGCGTGCCGGCGAGTTCGCGATCAGGGCGGCCTGGTCCGTGCCCAGCACCCGGTCGAGATAGCGGCGGCCAGAGCGCGTATCGTCGATGTCGCCCGCATTCTTCATGACGGTCAAGTCGTACACGCCGACATAACCGACTGCGCACTTGTACAACTCCGGATAACGGATGGGTTGCATCAGCGCCGCATAACCGCCGTAGCTCGCGCCATAGGTACAGATACGAGCAGGATCGGTGAGCTTGTTGTCGATGGTCCATTTCACACCGGCGGCGATATCGTCCTGCATCTTGCCGCCCCACTCGCGATAGCCCATGCGCTCGAAGTCGCGGCCACGGCTGCCAGAGCCGCGATAGTTGACCTGCAATACGCCGTAACCGCGGCTGGCGAAGAATTGCGCATCGCTGTCGAAGCCCCATGCGTCGTAAATGCCATGCGGACCGCCGTGCGGAATCACGATCAGAGGCTTGGCACCTTTACCGTGGGCGGTGTAGAGGCCGTGGATCTTCAGGCCGTCGGTACTGGTGAATTCCACGGGTAGCGTCGACGCCATGCGTTTGGCGTCGATCCACGGCATCGATTCCGCGATGAGCTGCGCCTTCTTCGCCGCACGGTCGTAAACGTAATACGCGCCCGGGTTGCGATCCGACCATGCGCTGAACAGGACTATGTTGTCGTCGCGGCTGAATCCTTTGAATGAAATCAGCTGACCCGGAAACGACTTTATCAATCCGGCGTGCAACTTGGCGTATTCCGACGTGGGATCCAGGTATTTCACCGTTGGCCTGGCTTCGTCGTAGACGACAGCGAATGGCACGCCATTGCGGCCCGCCAATTCAAAGTACGCAGGCGCTACATCGTCAGTCGCTGGCAATGCCGAACGTGTACCTGCCGCAAGATCCAGCTTGTACATGCGCGAGGCTTCGCCGCCGTCGGAGACCGCCGCGTAGAGCGTATTGTTGTCCGGGTCGAAGCGTCCGAAATCGATCTCGTAGCCGGCCATGGCTTTCGGCATTGGCTGCCACGCAGGGGCTGCTGAAGGACGATAAGCCAGAACAGGCTCGTCATTGCCGTCCCACGTGACGCGGACGCGGGCGCGGCCCGTATTGTCGAAGAACAATCCAGCGGGTTCGCTGATGCGTTCGACCTCGTTACGGTCGCCGGTCTTGGAATCCACCTTGTAGATGACGGTGTCCGGCTCTTCGCCGCATTGCCAGCAGGTGAGCGACATCAGGAAATTGCCGGGTTCCTGGTCAAGCACCTTCACCACATCAGCGAATCCTGGGTCCTTGCGCTTGGCCGTGGCTTTGCGCTGGTCGATGAAATACCCGGCCAATACTTCCTGGTCACCACCCGTGAGATCGGTGGAGAAGAGTTGTCCCTTGCTGTAAGGGCGAGGGCGCAACGGCATGGTAGTGGCGCGTGCCAGCACGACGCGGTCATCCGCGGTCCAAACGATGTCGGAGACGTGCTCGGTCTTGCCGAAGCGCAGCGTCTGCGTCTTGCCGCCAGCGATCGGGACGATCTGTAGTTGGGTTTCCAGCCCGTCGGGGGTCGGCACCGCGATTGCGATGTGCTTACCATCGGGTGACAGCGCCACCTCATAGACTTCCGCATGCTTGGCAAAGTCCAGCGCCGGGATGGTTTGTGCCTGCACGGAAGCGCACAGCGTCGCTGCCAGCAGAACGGCCCACAGGCCGTGGATATTGAATTTCATGATTCCCCTGATCGGATGAAAGGCGCCTCTTCCCCGAGGCACCGACAGACTAACGTCAGTCATTGCCTGGGCCAAGGACTTCTGGCACGGGCATCTCGAAAAAGCACGGTTCTTTTGCTCGTCATTCCCGCGAAGGCGGGCATACAGCGCCTTGGTTTTTGCGTAAAAGCCGCTGGACGACCAGCTCAGCTTTTAGAAGCCCCGGCCTTCGCTGAAAAATGACGGCCGTGTTCTTCCGGTTGCTCGGGTCTTCCGGCTGCTCGGGTTCGCAAATCTGATCCGGATCAAACCTCAAGCGTCGCCAAGTCCCCCTTCAGCTCCAGCCACACCTTGCGATCCCCCGCGCGCTTCTTCGCCAGCAACATGTCCATCAACGAACGCGTCCCCGCGTCGTCCTCATTGGTGAGCTGCACCAGCCGCCGCGTGTCGGGGTGGATGGTGGATTCGCGCAGCTGTTGAGGGTTCATCTCGCCCAGGCCCTTGAAGCGGGTGACATTGACGGTGCCTTTCATTTTTTCGCGCTCGATGCGTTCCAGCAACAGGCGCTTCTCTTCCTCGTCCAGCGCGTAGAACACCTGCTTGCCGACATCGACGCGGAACAGCGGCGGCATGGCGACGAAGATGTTGCCGGCGGCCACCAGCGCCGGGAAATGCTTGAGGAACAACGCCGTCAGCAGCGTGGCGATGTGCAGGCCGTCGGAGTCGGCGTCAGCCAGGATCACGACCTTGCCGTAGCGCAAACCGGAGATGTCGTCCTTGCCGGGATCGCAACCGATGGCGACGGCGAGGTCGTGCACTTCATTGGACGCCAACACGCCGCCGGAGGCGATTTCCCATGTGTTGAGGATCTTGCCGCGCAACGGCAGGATCGCCTGGAAATCCTTGTCGCGCGCCTGTTTGGCGCTGCCGCCGGCCGAATCGCCTTCGACCAGGAACAGTTCCGTGCGCGACAGGTCCTGCGAGATGCAATCGGCGAGCTTGCCGGGCAGTGCAGGGCCCTGCGTGACTTTCTTGCGGACGATCTGCTTCTCGGTCTTCAGGCGGAGGCTGGCGCGTTCGATCGCGAGTTGTGCGATGCG
>JBBJNO010000011.1:0-253 GCA_037720875.1 Luteimonas sp.
CCGCGCTCGGCTTGCCCGACCTGGCCGCGCGCCTGCTGACGGCCGGCGCCAATGTCGCCGCCTGCGATGCACAGGAACTCTCGCCGCTGCATTGCGCCGCCCTCTACGGCTTCACCGCGCGCGAGCGCCCGCGCCTGGTCGCGCTGCTCGACACCCTGCTGCTGGCCGGCGCCGAACCCGACCACCCCGCGGCCGGCGGTGTGACGCCGCTGCTGCTGCTGCTCGGCGCGCGCGCCGAACCCGGCACCGCCTG
>JBBJNO010000011.1:263-20143 GCA_037720875.1 Luteimonas sp.
CTCGATCGCCTGCTCGATGAAGAGGTCTCGCTGGACGCGCAGGATCCCCGCGGCTTCGGCCCGTTGCACCTGGCGGCGCTGCACGGCCTGCTGCGCGTGGTGCAGAAACTCATGCGCGCCGGCGCCGACCCGGAACTGCGCGACGCCCTCAACCGCACCCCACGCGAGATCGCGGTGATGCGCGGGTTCATCGACGTCGCCAGCGAATTCGAGCCGCAGCAGGCGGGCGTGTCGATGGCGAGATTCCTGCGCGAGCCGCGCTGACGTTCTACAAGGGACGCGTGGCCTCGGGCTCGGCTTGCGGCGCAGCCCTCACATCCGCCTCGAACAACTGCTCCAGCTCGGTGCGCGCCTGCCGTGCGAATTCCAGCAGCGCCGGCTCGTCGTCGTAGATCAGGTGCTGGCTGGCCAGCATGCGTTCGTCGTGTTCGCGGAACCGCTGCGTGCGGTCCATGGCGACCTCGCGCGGGACACCGAGCGATACCAGTACCTCGCGTCCCATCTCGAGCCCGGAGGCGAAGGTCTCGCGGAACACCTCCGCGCCCAGATCCATCAACTGCCAGGCATGCCGCCGGTCATGGGCGCGTGCAAACACTTTCAGCCCGGGATACATGCGTCGCACCACGCGGGTGGTGCGGATGCTGGACTCCGGGTTGTCGAGTGCATTGATGAAGATGCGCGCATGCGCCGCGCCCGCGGAACGCAGCAACTCCGGCCGCGACGAATCGCCGTAGTACGCCTGGTTGCCGAAGCGCAGCATCAGGCCCACCTGTTCGGGATTGGCGTCGAGCGCGACGAACGGGATGCGCTGCGCCAGCAACAGGCGCGCGACGATCTGGCCGAAGCGACCGATGCCGGCGATGATCACCTGCGGATGGTCGTCGGGAATCGTGTCGAATTCGCGCCTGGGTTTTTTCGGCGGATGGGCGGCGATCCATCGCGCCGCGCCGATCACCAGCAGTGGCGTCAATGCCATCGACAAGCCGACGATGGCCACCAGCCGGTCACGCATCGCCGCATCCAGCAAGCCCGCCTTGTCGGCCTCGGCGAACACCACGAACGCAAATTCGCCGCCCAGCGCCAGCACCGCGCCCAGCTGCAGCGCCTCGCGCCGATCCAGCTTGCCCGGCCCCACGCCGACGCCGAACAGGATCGTGAACTTCACCACCAGCAGCGTTGCCACGCCGATCGCGATCAGCAGCGGTTCCGACACCACGCGCGTCAGGTCGATGCTCATGCCGACCGCGATGAAGAACAATCCCAGCAGCAAGCCCTTGAACGGTTCGATCTGCGATTCGATCTCGTGGCGGAATTCCGAATCGGCCAGCAACACGCCGGCCAGGAAGGCGCCCAGGCCCGCGCTCAATCCAGCCAGCTGCATCACCCACGCCGCGCCCAGCACGGCCAGCAACGCGCTCGCGGTCAGCATCTCCGGCACGCCGATGCGCGCGGCGACGCGAAACAACTGCCGCAACAGGTAGCGGCCACCGATCACTACCACGGCGATCGCGCCGATCGCCTTGATCACGGCCATCCACGCCGGCGTGCCGGACGCGCTCGCCGCGGCGTGGCCCAGCAACGGAATCGCGGCAAGCAAGGGAATCGCGGCCAGGTCCTGGAACAGCAGGATCGCGAATGCGAGACGGCCGTGATCGGTATTGAGCGATTTGCGTTCGGCCAGCAATTGCAGACCTACCGCGGTCGACGACAGCGCCAGCCCCAGTCCGACCACGACCGCCGCCTTCCACCCGAGCCCGCCGAACATCGACAACGCGCCGAGCGCCACCGCTGACAGCAGCACCTGCAGGCCACCCGCCCCGAACACCGGACGCCGCATCACCTTCAACCGCGCCAGCGACAACTCCAGCCCGATCACGAACAACATCATCACAACACCAATCTCGCTGGCGGCCAGCACTGGCTCCGCATCGCGCACGACCTTCAATCCGTACGGACCCAGCACCGCGCCCGCCGCCAGGTAGCCGAGCACCGCGCCAAGGCCGAAGCGCTTGAACAGCGGCACGGCGATGACCGCTGCCAGCAGAAACACCAATGCGAGTTCGAGTCCGCCGCCGTGCATGTGTGTCTCCGTTTCCGTTGAGGTTGACGTTGCCGCTACCTGGCTTTTCGCTCGTCGTTCCAGCGCAAGCTGGAACCCATTTTGATCTTGTCCTGCATTGAATCCTGTTCGTTATTACCGCACGCGGGTTTCACCTGCCGCTGCTTGTTTTTGCTCGTCATTCCCGCGCAGGCGGAAGTGCTTTTCAACAGCGAAGCTGGTCAACGCGGGCCGGAAACTTTCCGAAGAGCAATCCTCAGGATCTCCAACATTCGTGCATGGGTTCCACCTGCATGGGAACGACGAACCAGGAGTGATCAAAATGGATCCCGGCTTGCGCCGGGATGACGCAGTACTACGTCGGGCCTCGCCCCCAGCTTACCCACGCTCACGTACCACGGACAGAACAACCCGCGACACTATGCGTCCATACGCAGGCAACAACACATGGACCTGAAAAGCGGCTACCCCTTCTGGTCCGTCAAGAACGGCCTGATGCACGCCTTCCCGCCGCTGCAGCAGGACCTGCGCTGCGATGTCGCCATCGTCGGCGGCGGCATCACCGGCGCCCTGATCGCCGATGAGCTGTCGAAGCACGGCCACGATGTCGCCGTCGTCGAGCAACGCGACATCGGCTGGGGCAGCACGGCCGCCAGCACGGCGCTGTTGCAGTACGAGATCGACGTGCACATGACCGATCTCGCCAAACAATATGGCGAGACCGATGCCGCGCTCGCCTACACGGCCTGCGCCGAGGCGATCCCGATGCTACAGGCGCTGGCGGCTGAAATCCGCGATGTCGATTTCGCCCGTAACCACAGTCTTTATTACGCCAGCAGACGTCGCGACCACGGCGCGTTGCAGGACGAATTCGCACTGCGTGCCAGGCACGGCTTCGACATGGAGTGGCTGGAACCGGGCCCCTTGCAGGAACGCTACGGCATCGACGCGCCGTGCGCGATCCTGAGCCGGATGGCCGCGCGCATCGATCCCTACCGCATGGCGTATCGCCTGTTGATGCGCATGCAGAAGAGCGGCGCCAATGTGTTCGATCGCACGGTGGTCGATCGCATCCAGACCACGCCGCGCGGCGTGGTGCTGAAGACCACCGACGAGCACAGCCTCCATGCCAGGCATGTCGTGCTTGCCGCGGGCTACGCGACGCAACAGTGGTTGAGGAAAAGCGTCGCCAAAAACCGCAGCAGCTATGCCTTCATCACCGAAGCGATCGACGATGCAGCATTGGGGCCGTTGCGTGACACGATGATGTGGGAATCGGCGCGCCCGTACCTGTACATGCGCACCACCGGCGACGGTCGCCTGCTGGTCGGTGGCGAAGACGATGCCGTCGATGTCGCCGCCAAGCGCGATGCGCAAGTCGGCAAGAAGTCGCAGACATTGATGAAACAGGTCTCGAAACTGTTTCCGCATCTGCCACTGAAGCCCGCCTTCGCCTGGGCCGGCACCTTTGCCGAAACCGAGGACGGCCTGCCCTTCTTCGGCCCGCACGAGCAACACGGCGCGCGCGTCCACTTCGCCATGGCTTATGGCGGCAACGGCATCACCTACAGCATGCTGGGCGCGGGGTTGTTGCGCGCGTTGATCGAGAAGCGCAAGCACCCGCTGGCTGAGCTGTTTTCGTTCAGGCGGGTGGATTGATTGCGACAGCGGGAGGGCTGGCCTAGGATGCCGCATCCAAACGAGGGGAAAAGGATATGGGCAAACGGATTTGGTTGCTGGCGCTGGGAATGTTGTTCACGACGATTGCGCTGGCGCAGAACAAGCCGTTGACGCTCGATGTGGACGGCCAAATCGGTATCGATCACGGCGAGTCGATCGCGCTGGGAAATCCGATGCGCCTTAAACAAGCAGTGGAAGGAAAAGCGCTGTGACCAGTTCGATCACGCAAATCAGGAAGAGAGTTTTCATGAAGAATCATTGGGCTGCAATCGCAATGGCGCTCTGCATCGCCACGGTCAGTGCCGCTGCTGCGGAGACGCCGTCCACGACGGAATCGGTCATGACCATGCGTGTGGATGGCGAGATTGCCATCGATCCGCAGGGCAAAGTGCTCGATTACAGGATTGACACAAAGCTTGAACCCGCAGTGCGTGCGCAACTCGACAAAGCCATTCCCAAATGGAATTTCATGCCTGTTTCAATCCATGGAAAGCCATCGGCGGTCAAAAGCAAGATGCGGATCACGATGGCCGCGCAAGAAGTGAAAAGCGGTTACGCGGTCAGCGTGGACAACGTAGTCTTCAGCGATGACCGCGTCCCCACAAGCACGATGTTGACCATGAGCCCCGGTGCTGAGCCGGTTGCCGACATCAGCGCAAAATCTATGCGGCCGCCGGGCTACCCCACCGGACTCATGCGCGTTGGTATAGCCGGCGTCGTATTGCTCTACGTCCGCATCACGCCTGAGGGTAAAGTAGGCGAGGTAGCGGCCGTGCAGTCCGCATTGTTCAATGTCAAGGGCCGTGATGGCACGATGGCCGAGGCACTGAATCTGCTTGAGAAAAACACGATCACGGCGGCGAAAAAATGGACGTTCAATGTGCCTGCTCGCCGAGCCAGTGCTGATCCCGCCATGATGACAGTCGCGATCCCCGTAAATTATGTGATGGACAAGAAGTCAAATGATACGCCTGGTCAATGGCGTGTCGAAGTGCGTGGCTCCCGCCAGTCCGCGCCATGGTTGGCAGGATCGATGCTGACGCAGCAAGTCGGCGTTTCCGATCTCGCATCGGGTGAAATCATGCCGCTGGGCTCACGGATGCAGCTGCGCGGAGATACTGGGAAAGCCTTGTAATCTTCCTGAGATTTGTAGGAGCGCACCTGGGCGCGATGTGGCGTTACCGGTAGAGCCTGTCGCGCCCGGGTGCGCTCCTACAAGGTCATCAATTCGCTGCATCCTGCGTAGCGGTGGCTGCACCCGCAACCGCTTCCCGAAACCGCTCACCCACCAACTGCTGCGCCTGCTTGGCCTTGTCGACGGCAGCGGCCATGCCGAAGAACTCGTGGGTGACGCCGTCATAGCGTTGCAACGTGACGGGCACGCCGGCAGCCTGCAGTTTCTCGGCATATTTTTCGCCATCCGAACGCAGTGGATCGATCTGCGCGAGGATGATCGTGGCGGGTGCCGTGTCATTGGCCGCTTGCACCGCACCAGCAACCCACCTTCACGGGGGATGGAGCAAACTTCGATTTGATCGCCAATGTCCGCTTCGTCGGCGCCATCCCATGTGTTCCTTCGTTGTCGTCATGGCGGCAAGCCACAACCTTCAAGGCAGGCATGAGCTGGCAGCGCATCCGTACCGATTTCCGCTTCGCGATCATCACGCTGTTTTCCGCCGTGACCGTGCTGAGCGTGACGCCGTTTGCCATCTATCGCTTCGCGCGTGGACAGATCCTTGCCGGTCTGGTCGATGTGGCCATTGTGCTGTTCCTGACCATGGTGGCCGTCCATGTCTGGCGCGGTGGCGACATCAAGCGTGCTTCGCGCGTGACCGTGGTAGTGGTGTCCGTGGGTTGTGTGGCCACGGTCAACCTGATTGGCCTGACGGGGGCGTTCTGGATGTATCCGGTGCTGCTGACCAATTTTTTGTTCGTCGAGCGTCGCGAGGCGATGCTGGTGTCGGCGCTGGCGATCGTGGCCCTGTTGTTGAGCCCGGACGTATTCGCCGACGCCAACCAACGCATCACCTTCCTGGCGACCACCCTGATCGTGAGCCTGTTCGCTTTCATCTTCGCCTCGCGCACCGAAACGCAACGCATGCAACTGGAGAACCTTGCCAGCCACGATCCCTTGACCGGCATCTACAACCGGCGAGCGATGGAACGGGAACTTGCGATTGCGATCGAGGCCTATCGCCGGCAACGAACGCCTTATGGCCTGGCGATCGCAGACCTGGATCACTTCAAACGTATCAATGACAGCAGTGGCCATGAGGCGGGCGATCGGGTGCTGGTCGACTTCGTGGAACTGGTCGCGCGCTGCACACGCAAGGGTGATCGTTTTTTCCGCCTTGGCGGCGAGGAATTCGTGTTGTTGCTGCCGGGGACGCAGGCCGAGTCGCTGCAGATCTTCTGTGAACACCTGCGCGAGCGCATTGCTACGCAACTGTCGTACGAGAATGAGCGGATCACCGTGTCCATCGGCGCGGCAGCGCTGGAAACCGATGAGGATGCCGCCAGCTGGCTGGCGCGTGCCGACAAGGCGGTGTATCAGGCCAAACACCAGGGCCGCAACCAGGTGGTGGTGCACCGTGGGCGCGAAGCCGATGCCGATGCCGATGCCGCGCCGGTAATGTGAGTCCGGCTTTCATGGTGATGTGAGTGCGCCTTTCATGTAGAGCGGAGCTTGCTCCGCTGCTTTTCTCCCCGGGCCAGAGCAGCGGAGCAAGCTCCGCTCTACAAAAGCAACAACCGCAGACAAAAAAAGCCCCGCATTGCGGGGCTTTTTTTAAATGCAACTGACCGACTCAGCGTTTCATGGAACTGAAGAACTCGTCGTTGGACTTGGTGTTCTTCATCTTGTCCAGCATGAATTCCATCGCCGCGGTTTCGTCCATCGGATGCAGCAGCTTGCGCAGGATCCAGATCTTCTGCAGCAGGTCCGGTTCGATCAGCAAATCCTCGCGGCGCGTGCCGGAGCGGTTGATGTCGATCGCGGGGTAGACGCGCTTCTCGGCGATGCGGCGGTTAAGGTGCACTTCGCTGTTGCCGGTGCCCTTGAACTCCTCGTAGATCACTTCGTCCATCTTGCTGCCCGTCTCTACAAGCGCGGTCGCGATGATCGTCAGCGAGCCGCCTTCCTCGACGTTGCGCGCCGCGCCGAAGAAGCGCTTCGGGCGATGCAATGCATTGGCATCGACGCCGCCGGACAGCACCTTGCCGGAACTCGGCACCACGTTGTTGTAGGCGCGGGCGAGGCGGGTGATCGAGTCGAGCAGGATCACCACGTCGCGCTTGTGCTCGACCAGGCGCTTGGCGCGCTCGATCACCATCTCGGCGACCTGCACGTGACGCGCGGCGGGTTCGTCGAAGGTGGACGAAATCACTTCACCGCGCACCGTGCGCTGCATGTCGGTGACTTCTTCCGGGCGCTCGTCGATCAACAGCACGATCATGTGCACGTCGGGATGGTTGGTGGTGATGGCGGTGGCGATCTGCTGCATCATCATCGTCTTGCCGGCTTTCGGCGGCGACACGATCAGCGCGCGCTGGCCCTTGCCCTGCGGTGCCATCAAATCAAGCACGCGGCCGGAGATATCCTCGCTGGAGCCGTTGCCGCGCTCGAGCGTGAAGCGGCGGCGCGGGAACAACGCGGTCAGATTTTCGAACAACACCTTGTTCTTCGATGCTTCCAGCGGCTCGCCGTTAATCGTGTCGACCATCGACAGCGCGAAATAACGCTCGCCATCCTTCGGGAAACGGATGCGACCACCCAGATGGTCGCCGGTGCGCAGGTTGAAGCGGCGGATCTGGCTGGGCGAGATGTAGGTGTCGTCCGGGCCGGCGAGATAACTCGCTTCGGCGGCGCGCAGGAAGCCGAAACCGTCGGGCAGGATTTCCAGCACGCCGTCGGCGGCGACGCCTTCGCCATGCCGCGTCAGCACTTTCAGCAGCGCGAAGATCACGTCCTGCTTGCGTGCGCGCGCCACGCCTTCGGAGATGTTCAGCTGTTCGGCGATGTCCAGCAACTTCTGGGCCGGCATGCGCTTGAGGTCGCCCAGCGAATACTGCGGAAAACCTTCGGGAATGTTGGCCATGACCCGCGGCACATGGACGTTGTCGTCGTTGCCGTTGTCCTGCGGCAGGCCGTCATCGCGCACCCCCCCGCCACCACCGCGCTGCTGGCGATCGCGGCGATTGCGGAAACGGTCGCGGCGGTTGTTGTTGAAGCCGCCCTCGCGCGGCGCGTTGTCGCCCCCGCCCTGGCTCTCGCTGCCGGACTCGCCGGACGCCGCGGGTGCGGGCGTCGGGCTGTTGCCGTTGGCGGGTGGTGGCGCGGAAGACAGGGGCGCGGCCGGTGATGATGGTTGGGGTGCAGAAGCGGATTCGGGCGCGGCTGACGGTGCGGGCGCCGGTGCGTCGGCGGCAGGTCGGGTGGCGGGCGCACGCGGCTTGCGCACGCGCTTCTCGGCGAAGTCGCCGGGATCGGTCGGGTTGTCGGACAAGTGCGAATTCCTCGCTGGGTGCGAGCGCTCGCGGGCTGCGAGCGGACGTCGGAAAGAGTGTTCGGGGAGGGGGTGCGGCGCCTGCAACGCGCCGGGTGAAGCGAAAACTAGCACCGTGGGAAGGCTGCGGCAAGCGAGACGGGACAAATCGTTCAGTGTCCCGCACGGGCTTGCTGCGAAGGGATTGGTTTCCGCAGGAGCGGCTTCAACCGCCAGCGTTTGTTATTGCAGGGATTCAAGAGCTCGCGGCTGAGGCCGCTCCTACAGGAAGCAGTTACAGCGCCTTGTCGATCATCTGGGTGAGTTGCGCCTTGCCAACCGCGCCGATCTGGGTGGCCTGCACCTGCCCGTCCTTGAACAACAGCAGCATCGGGATCGAGCGCACGTGGTACTTCATCGCGGTGGCGCGGTTGTGGTCGACGTTCACCTTGGCGATCTTGAGCCGGCCGTCATAGGTCTCGGCCAGCTCGTCGAGCGCCGGCGCGATCATCTTGCACGGGCCGCACCATTCGGCCCAGAAGTCCACCAGCACCGGCTCGGGGGATTGCAGCACGGCCACGTCGAAATCGGCGTCGCTGGCATGGATGACTTTGTCGCTCAAGGGATTCTCCTGCGGAGGCGCAGCCGGCCAGGGCCGTGGCGCGCGGGGTTAGCTGATAAACTGGGGCGATCCATAGATTGGATCATTCGCGACGAAACCAAGCCCGTTTGATTGAGGCCTTGCTCGTTGTTTCTTTCTCGAGCCGGCAGTCTGCGTCGCAGATGCCGTCCACGCAAGCGCGATCGCCGCGCCCTTCTGTAGACCCCATGTCCGACAAACCGCTGACCGATATTTCCTTCTCGTCCTTCGACTTGCAGCCCGCCGTGCTGGCCGGTCTCGAGGCTGCCGGCTTTTCGCGCTGCACCCCGATCCAGGCGCTGACCCTGCCGGTCACGCTACCCGGCGGCGATGTCGCCGGGCAGGCGCAGACCGGCACCGGCAAGACGCTGGCGTTCCTGATCACGGTGATGAACCGGTTGCTGACGCGTCCGGCGCTGGCCGACCGCAAGCCCGAGGATCCGCGCGCGCTGATCCTGGCGCCGACCCGCGAACTCGCGATCCAGATCCACAAGGATGCGGTCAAGTTCGGCAGCGACCTGGGCCTGCGGTTCGCGCTGGTGTACGGCGGCGTCGATTACGACAAGCAGCGCACGCTGCTGCAGCAGGGTGTCGACGTCATCATCGCCACGCCCGGACGGCTGATCGATTACGTCAGGCAGAACAAGATCGTCAGTCTCCACGCCTGCGAGATCTGCGTGCTGGACGAAGCCGACCGCATGTTCGACCTGGGCTTCATCAAGGACATCCGTTTCCTGCTGCGGCGCATGCCGATCCGCACCGAGCGGCAGACCCTGCTGTTCTCGGCGACGCTGTCGCACCGCGTGCTCGAGCTCGCCTACGAGCACATGAACGAACCCGAGAAGATCGTGGTCGAGTCCGAGTTCATCACCAACTCGACCGTGCGCCAGCTGATGTACTTCCCGGCCGACGAGGAGAAGATCCAGCTGCTGCTGGGCCTGCTGTCGCGCAGCGAAGGCGCGCGCACCATGGTGTTCGTCAACACCAAGGCGTTCGTCGAACGCGTGGCGCGGGCACTGGAACGCGCCGGCTACCGGGTCGGCGTGTTGTCGGGCGACGTACCGCAGAAGAAACGCGAGTCGCTGCTGAAGAAATTCCAGGCCGGCCAGCTCGAGATCCTGGTCGCCACCGATGTCGCCGCGCGCGGCTTGCACATCGACGGCGTGTCGCACGTGTACAACTACGACCTGCCGTTCGATGCCGAGGATTACGTGCACCGCATCGGCCGTACGGCCCGCCTGGGAGCGGAAGGCGACGCGATCAGCTTCGCCTGCGAGCGCTATGCGCAGAGCCTGCCGGACATCGAGGCGTTCATCGAGCAGAGGATTCCGGTCGAGCCGGTCACGCAGGAATTGCTGATCGCGCTGCCGCGCACGCCGCGCGTGTTGCCGGAGGGTACGGTCGAAACCATGGACGGCGAAGACGACAGCATCAGCACGATTTTCAAGCAGGCGCGCGAGCAGCGCGCGGCCGACGACGAGCGTCGCGGCGTGCGCAAGCCGGGCGGCGCGGGTGGCCGCGGCCGCAGCGGTGCGAGTCCGGGTGCGCATGCAGGTTCCAGTGGCAGCGCACGTCGGGATGCGGCGCCGCGTCCGGCGCGCGTGGCGAATCCTGCGCCTGCACGACGCAACGTCGTCCAGGCCAGCGCGGTCGTCGAGGCCAGCGCGGCCGTCGAGGCCACCGCAATTGCGCAGACCGACAACGACGGCGAACGCGCGCGTAAAAGCCGTCGCCGTCGCGGTGGCCGCCGCATCGATCCTGTGGTCGATCAAGCCAAGCGTGCAGCGGATACACCGGCATCGGTGCCGGCGAATGAATCCAGGGCTTCGTCGCCAAAGCAGGCGACGCCGTCTCCTTCGTTGCTGACGCGCATCGGCAAGGGACTGAAGTCGCTGGTGACGCGCGCGCCAAATTCGCGGCACTGACTGAGTTTTCCTTCTCCCCTCGGGAGAAGGAAATCAAAACATCCTGCGGCTCCGGCATAATCGATCGCATGACCGTCCTGCGCTTCGACAACGTCAGCAAACGCTATGCCGGTGGGCATGAGGCGCTGACCGATGTCAGTTTCGACGTCGCCGCGGGCGAGATGTTGTTCATCACCGGCCATTCCGGCGCCGGCAAGAGCACGCTGCTGAAATTGATCCATCTCAGCGAGCGGCCGAGCCGCGGCACGGTGCTGTTCGGCGACAAAAACCTGATGAAGGCGCGCGGCCGGCGCGTCGCGCTGCATCGCCGCGATGTCGGCGTGGTGTACCAGAACCACCAGTTGCTGATGGATCGCAGCATCTTCGAGAACGTCGCGCTGCCGTTGATCCTGCGCGGCATGCGCCGCGGCGAGATCGGCAAGCGCGTGCGCAGCGTGCTCGACAAGCTCGGCCTCGGCGCGCGGGAACGCGCCTTGCCGTCGCAACTGTCGGCGGGCGAACAGCAACGCGTCGGCATCGCCCGCGCGATCATCGGCGAGCCGCGCCTGCTGGTGGCCGACGAACCGACCGGCAACCTCGATCCGACGCTGTCCGCCGAAATCCTCAAGTTGTTCGCCGCGCTGCCCGAGCGCGGCACCAGCGTGCTCATCGCCAGCCATGATCTGGCACTGGTCAAGCGCATGAAAAAACGCGTGTTGGTGTTGAACCAGGGCCGCCTCGCCGACGACATCGCGCCGGAAGATCTGGCGGCTGAATGACATGTCACCCATCCGTAGCCAACGCCTGAATAAAAAGCCGTGCTGTCCTTTGCGGACAAGTCCAGACTTTCTCCAGTCCGGGGAAGCGCTGACATGGTCGAAGGACGCAGGCCTTTGCCCATGATCGAGTCGCGTGCCAACGAATTCCGCGCTGCGAAGTCGCGGTCGCGCATAGGCACGTGGTTCGATCACCACCTCTACAGTGTCGTGGCCAGCCTCGGCCGTGCGGCGCGCAAGCCGTGGGCCACGCTGATGACCGTCGGCGTGATGGGCGTCGCGCTGGCGCTGCCGCTGGGCCTGTGGCTGGCGCTGGGCAACCTCGAGCGCTTCGCCGGCAACGTGCAGCAGTCGCGCGAGATCAGCGTGTTCCTCAAGGCCGGCACCGCAGTCGAGCGTGCGCGGGCGCTGGCGGAAGAGCTGCGCGGACAAGGCGACATCGCCGACGTGGTCTGGCGCACGCCGGACGAAGGCCTGGCGCAGTTGCGCGTCGGCAGCGGCCTCGACGCGGCCATCGGTGCGCTGGATGACAACCCGTTGCCGCATTTGCTGATCGTCACCCCGAAAGGCGACGAGACGATGCTGGCACAATCGCTGCAAGCGCTGCCCGAGGCCGACCTGGTGCAGCACGACGCGCAATGGCGGCAGCGCCTGGACCAGTGGCTGCGTTTCGGCACACGCCTGGCATGGGTGCTGGCCGCGTTGCTTGGATTCGGGGCCTTGCTGGTGGTCGGCAACACGGTGCGGCTCGACATCCAGTCGCGGCGCGAGGAGATCGGGGTGCTGCAATTGCTTGGCGCAACCGACGGCTTCATCCGCCGTCCGTTCCTGTATCTCGGCACGTGGTACGGAGCGGCCGCTGGCGCGCTGGCGCTGGCGCTGCTGACCGCGATCCGCCACGGCCTGCAGGCGCCGCTGGCGACGCTGGCCCACAGCTACGGCAGCGGTTTCGCGTTGAGTGGCATCAATCCGGTGCAGGCCGGCATCGTGGTGATCGCGACGGCACTGCTCGGCTGGTTCGGCGCGGGTCTTGTCACCGGCCATTACCTGCGCCAGACGCGACCCACCGACACCTGATGCAGATGCACGCATGAAGCCGCACAACCTCCACCACCTGGTCAGCGAGTCGCCACGCGTGATGGTGGTGGATGGCTCGCGCCTGGTGCGCAAGCTGATCGGCGATGTGCTGTCGCGCGAATTGCCCAATGTGGATGTGGTCGCGTGCGACGGCGTCGGTGCCGCCCGGCAGGCGTTGGCCGACGGCCACGTCGATCTGGTCACCACGTCGCTGGTGCTGCCCGATGGCGGCGGCCTGGAAGTGGCGCGCGCGGTGCGCGAAGCGGCGGGGCAGGCCTACGTGCCGGTGATCGTGGTCTCGGGCGACGTGCAGGCGCACCTGGAATCGCGCAGCTTCACCGAGGACATCACCGACTACTTCGACAAGGCGCTCGGCCACAGCGCGCTGGCGGCCTTCATCCGTGGCTACGTGCTGCCCGAACCGATCCCCGGCGCGCGCGTGCTGTATGTCGAGGACAGCCGCGTCGTCGCCATGGCCACCAAGCGCATGCTCGCACACAACGGCATGCTGGTGACGCATTCGATCAGCGTCGAGGACGCGTTGCTGGTGCTCGAGGCCAATCGCGACGACGGCCCCGCGTTCGACCTGGTGCTGACCGACGTGTATTTGAAGGGCAAGCTCGAGGGCAGCGACCTGCTCGACCGCATCCGCAACGATTTCGGCTATGGCAAGCGCCGGCTGCCGGTGCTGGTAATGACCGGCGATGCCAACGCCAAGAACCAGTCGGAACTGCTGCGCGCCGGCGCCAACGACCTGGTGCTCAAGCCGATCGAGGAACGCCTGCTGGTGACCAAGGCGCTGTTCCAGCTGCGGTTGTCACGGATGCCGGAGCAGGGCGGGTTTGAGAGAGGGAGTGGGGAACAGGTTTTGTAGGTGCGAATTTATTCGCACGCTGTATTTTTTGCGGCTGCTCGTCATTTCCACGAAGGCGGGAACCCATGCCAATCAACTATCCCAAGAACAATGCTGATCTGACAATCTGCGTGCATGGGTTCCGCCTTCGCGGGAATGACGACAACAGCAAGGCGAGAGCGTGCGAATAAATTCGCACCTACAAAACCCCCCCCACTTTCCCTCTTACCGTGCCAGACGACCACATCAAGCTCGAACCTTCATGGAAGGCGCATGTCGGCGACCACCTGCAGCGCGACGACATGCGCGCGCTGTCGGAGTTCCTGCGACAGCGCAAGGCGGCGGGGGCGCACATCTATCCGCCCGGCCCGCAGATCTTCGCCGCGTTCGACGCCACGCCGTTCGATGCGGTCAAGGTAGTGATACTGGGGCAGGATCCGTACCACGGCGCTGGACAGGCGCACGGCCTGTGTTTCTCGGTGCGGCCGGGCGTGCCGGTGCCGCCGTCGTTGCACAACATCTTCAAGGAAATCCAGCGCGACCTCGGCATCGCGCGGCCGGATCACGGATATCTGATGCCTTGGGCGCAGCAGGGCGTGCTGTTGTTGAATGCGGTGTTGACGGTTGAAGAGGGGCGCGCGGGTGTACATCAGGGAAAAGGCTGGGAAGGGTTCACCGACCACGTCGTCGACGTGCTCAACTGCGAGCGCGAGGGCCTGGTGTTCCTCCTGTGGGGCAGTTATGCGCAGGCCAAGGGCAAGGTCATCGACACGCGCAAACATCGCGTGCTGAAGACCACGCACCCGTCACCGCTGTCGGCGCACCGGGGCTTTCTGGGAGCGGGACATTTTTCGGCGACCAATGACTACCTGGCGCGGCAAGGCCAGGTGCCCATCGACTGGTCATTGCCGCCGCGGTCTTCGCTCGTGCAATGACAGCGGCTTCGCGTGACGCATGGCAGGGTTGTGCCTGGATGCTTTCGCCCCAATCCGGATTCGAAGCTGAATATGTCCGCTTGCACTTGTTCCATGAATGCAACGCTGGGAACTCTTCCTGACGTAAGCACTCATAGATGCACACTGCTAAAATCGAGCCCATGAACGCACTCTCCCGCTCTGCCTTGGTCCCCAACAACCTGCCGATCCCGAGCGCGATTGGCTCGCTGGACGCCTACATCGGCGCTGTCCACCAGATCCCGGTGCTGTCCGTCGAGGACGAGCAGGCGCTGGCCAAACGCTTCCGCGACGGCGACGACCTCGAGGCCGCCCGTGAGCTGGTCATGTCGCACCTGCGTTTCGTGGTGCATGTGGCCCGCGGCTACAACGGCTACGGCCTGCAACTGGGCGACCTGATCCAGGAAGGCAACATCGGCCTGATGAAGGCGGTCAAGCGCTTCGACCCAACGGTCGGCGTGCGCCTGGTGTCGTTCGCGGTGCACTGGATCCGCGCCGAGATGCACGAGTTCATCCTCAAGAACTGGCGTATCGTCAAGGTCGCCACCACCAAGGCGCAGCGCAAGCTGTTCTTCAACCTGCGCAAGAGCAAGAAGCGCCTGGGCTGGTTGAACGCCGCCGAAGTCCGCGCTGTCGCCCAGGACCTCAATGTGTCCGAGCGCGAGGTGCGGGAGATGGAGTCGCGCCTGTCCGGCCGCGACATCGGTTTCGATGCGCCCAGCGACGAGGACGACGACCACGCCCCGCCGTCCCCGGCCGCCTACCTGATGGCGCGCGAGGAAGATCCGTCGCAGGCGTACGAACGCCATGACAGTGAAGACAACAAGCTCGAGTTGCTGCGCGAAGGCCTGGGCCAGCTCGACGCCCGCTCGCGCGACATCATCAAGCGGCGCTGGCTCGACGACGACAGCAAGATCACGCTGCAGGAACTGGCCGACGAATACGGCGTCTCCGCCGAACGCATCCGCCAGGTCGAGGCGAACGCCTTGAAGAAGATGAAAGCCTTGTTCGTGGCGTGATCTGAGTCCCTCACCAGAGCCCGCACATCCATGTGCGGACTTTTCCACGACAAGCATTGCGGCCCGGGAAACCGGGCCGTCTTATTTGCGCGCAAGATCCGGATATCGCCACTACCGACGCGCGGCTAGCCTGCATGCATTCCACACAGGATTGCAGGCATGGACTACGTCATCAGCGGATTGTCGTTGGAACCGTTTCGCTCGCTGTTCGGGCGGGATGAAGATGGATTGCGGCAACACGGTATCGAGCGTGTCATCGCCGATGCCAAGCCCGGATTTCCCTGCCGGGTATCGCTGCACGATGCGGAGCCCGGCGAATCGTTGTTGCTGTTGCCGTTCGAGCACCACGCCGTCGCCGGGCCATATCGCTCAAGCGGGCCCATCTTCGTGCGCGAGACGGCGCAATCGGCTGCGCGCATTCGCAACGCCATCCCCGAACAGCAACGCATACGCCTGCTATCCGTGCGCGCCTACGATCAAAGCGGATGGATGCACGACGCGGACGTCGTCGAAGGCGCCGTGCTCGAGGGATTGATCGCACGTTTCTTCGCCGACCCATGCGTGGCGTTTCTGCATGTGCACAACGCACGCCGCGGTTGTTACGCCTGCCGGGTGGATCGCGCTTGAAAATTCTCGGGTGGGGCTTACTACAAGGCCACAGCCACGCTTCGATGCGTGTGGACGCTGCGATTAGGCCTCGTCGCGACCGAGGATGATCCGCGCGCTGCGCTGATAGCTCCAGTACGAACGGGCCCAGTCGATCAGCACCATCATGCGATTGCGGAAGCCGATCGACAGCGCATCGTCGAGCGTCTTCAACCCGGGCGCGGCCCAGTCGTCGTGACCGAAATAGGCATACGTCGCGCCAGTGGCCAGCAGCAGGAAATCGTAATCGAGTGCGGCGCCATCGCGCACGATCACGCGCTTGTTCGCGGCATCGATCGCGCCGGCCTCCGCCATCAGCACGGTGACATTCGATTGCCGCCGAAGGATGTGACGCAGCGGCGCGGCGATGTCCGGCGCGGACAGTCCAGCCGTGGCGACCTGGTAGAGCAACGGCTGGAACAGATGATGGTTGCCGCGATCGAGCAGCGTGATGCTCACGGGCGTGGTCGCCAATCCGCGCGCGGCCCACAAGCCGGCGAAACCGCCGCCGACGATGACGAGATGCGAGAGAAGCCTTTGGCCGCCGGTGCTCATGAAATCCTCATTGCAGAACATGATTCATTGTAGGAGCGCATTGCGCTTGTACAGAATCAATACAAATCCATCGGATCAACATCCAGCGACCAGCGCACCTTGCGCGCTTCGTGCAACTCGTAAATGTCCGGCAACGCGGCATCCAGGGCGGCATGCAAGTCGCGACGGTTTGCTGACGACAAGATCAATTGCGCGCGGTACATGCCGGCGCGTTTGGGCATGGGGGCGGTGACGGGGCCGTTGAGTTCGATGTGCGACTTGGTTGCTGATGGATCTTGCGCGGTGGATCCGGGCATCGCCGTGTCGTGGACGATGCGTTTCGCAGCATGCAGGAAGGTCATCGGCACGTCGGCGTGCTTGGCTTCGGCGCGCAGCAGCGCCATGTGCGCGAACGGCGGGAAGCCGGCGGCTTCGCGTTGCACGAGTTCGGTGTCCGCGAACGCGTGGTAGCCGCCGTGGATCAGCGTCTGCAACAGCGGATGCTGCGGATGGTGCGTCTGCAGCAGCACTGTGCCGGGTTTTTCGGCGCGGCCGGCGCGGCCGGCAACCTGGATCAGCAGCTGCGCGAGTTTTTCGCCGGCGCGGAAGTCCGCTGAAAACAACCCTTCGTCGATGCCGACCACGGCGACCAAGGTGAGATTCGGCAAGTCGTGGCCCTTGGCCAGCATCTGCGTGCCGACCAGGATGCCGGGCCGCGCGCCGAGCGTGTCGAAATGTTTTTGCAGCGCATCCTTGCGGCGCGTGCTGCCGCGATCGATGCGGATCACGGGCACATCGGGAAAGTATTCCGCCAGCAGTTCCTCGATGCGCTCGGTGCCTGCGCCCTGCGGCTGCAAGGCCAGGCTCGCGCAATCCGGACACGCAGGCGGCACCGACTGCCGCGCGCCACAGTGATGGCATTGCAGGCGGCGGCCGCCGCCGTGCACGGTCATGGGTGTGCCTTGCGATGGCGTGCTGCAGCGCTTGCATTGCGCGCTCCAGCCGCAGTCATGGCACAGCAACACCGGCGCATAACCGCGGCGGTTCTTGAACACCAGCACCTGTCCGCCCGCGGCAAGCGTTGCGCGCATCGCATCGATCAATTCCGACGACAACCCGGCCTGCAGCGGACGCTTGCGCACATCCAGCACGCGCACCGAGGGCGGCAGCGCATCGCCCGCGCGCTGCGTCAGGCGCAGGTGCGAATAGCGGCCGCCGCGCGCGTTGAGCAGCGACTCCAGCGACGGCGTGGCGCTACCGAGGATCACCGGGATGTCCAGCGCCTTGCCGCGCACCAGCGCGAAATCACGCGCGTGGTAGCGGATGCCGTCCTGCTGCTTGTAGCTGGCGTCGTGTTCCTCGTCGATCACGATCAGCCCGGCATCGGGCAACGGCGTGAACACCGCCGAGCGCGTGCCGACGACCACGCGCGCTTCGCCACGCCACGCCGCCGCCCAGACGCGCGCGCGTTCGCCGTCTGTCAGGCCCGAATGCAGCGCGTGCACCGGCACGCCCAGCCGCGCGCGGAAGCGCGCCAGCGTTTGCGGTGTGAGCCCGATTTCCGGCACCAGTACCAGCGCCTGCTTTCCGCGCGCCAGGCAGTCGGCGATGGCTTGCAGATAGACCTCGGTCTTGCCGCTGCCGGTAACGCCATCGAGCAAGGTGGCGGCGAAACCCAATTTCGACGGTGATCGCAGCGCAATCACAGCGGCGTGTTGTTCACCATTGAGCCTGGGCCCGGTTTGCGGGTGGGGAGCGAGCTGCGATGCAGGCATCGCCGCGCGTTGCGCCAGGCCGCGCTGCGACAACGCACGCGCCGCACTGCGCCAGCCGGGCATGTGCAGGTCGAGGTCGTCCTCATCGCGTGGATCGTCCTGCAGCCACTCGGCCAGGCACCGTGGCTGTCCGGCCCGCAGGCCTGCGCGCGCGGTGCGTCCGGCTTCGGTCAGCGACCACGCCCAGGCATGGGTGTCCGGTAGCGCCTCGCCGCGCCGCAGCGCCGCCGGCAAGGCCGTTGCGAGCACTTCCCCCAGCGGCGCGTGCGTGTAGCGCGCCAGCCACCGCAATGAGTCGAGCAACTCCCCGTGGAACAGGGGCGCCGCATCGGGAAAGCCGAGGGCGCATTTCAATGCGTGGGAATGATCCCCGCCCATGCCCACGCCGGCCACCACGCCGATCAGCTCGCGAGGCCCGAAGGGCACGCGTACCCGCTGACCGATGATGGCGGCACCCGCCCCGGAGTGCGCCGGCGCGCGATAATCGAACAACCGCGGCACCGGCACGGGCAGGGCAACGCTCAGTACGGGTGCTGGGGGCGGATCGGGGGCGTCTGGCATCGATCCAGTCTAGGCAATCCCTGGACAAATCCCATGCCGGGCAAACGCGCGACACCGGGACTGTGCCGTACAGGTTGCATGCGATTTCTGCGCGCAAGATCAGATTAGTCCCGCAACCCACGGGCGCGAAAGGAGATTCCTCCTTATCCACACAAATTGTGGATAACCCTGTGCAAGGTGTTGCGGCGCTACCGCGCAGAAGCGTGCAATCAAGCCTTGCAGCCGCACTGGCGAAAAAAACACCATTCGACATAATTCGATTAAAAACAAGCGCTTACCCGTGAAACAATTTCGTCACACCGCGCCAAGCCTGCGTGAAAAGGTCGTGAGTGACACTTGGATGACCGCTGTGCACAACCGTTTTTCGGTCGAGGGCTTGTTCTGCGGCAAAAAGCGCGGACTTCACGTTTTGTCAAGCCCGGTTCCGCGTGATGCGACCGCTATCATCACTCAGGAAATTGACCCGGATCCGATGACCCAGCGCACCCTGTCCGCCGCCGCCGATGCCCCCGTGGCCCTCAATGCCTTCGTGCGCGGCATCGAACGCCGCGCGGCCGTCTTCGGCGAGCTGCTCTGTGGCGACGCCATCGCCGGTGATGCTGCGCTGGCTGCGGCCATCCGCGCCTTCCGCGGGATCTCGAGCGCCGCTCCCATGCAGGAGTGGCCGTGGCGGTTCTGGAGCCTGTTGCTGGCGACGCCGCAATTGCGCCGGTCGCCGCCGCCCGCGCCGACCCGCGATGGCGCCCTGCAATCGCTGGCACGGCTGCCCCATGGCGCGCGCGCCGCCTTGCTGCTGCGCCTGGCCGGTGGCGTGGCCGATGCCGATGCCGCGCTGGCCCTGGGCATCGCGCCGGCCACGTACCGCCTGGCCTTGCAGCATGCGCTGCCGCACCGCGCCGATGGCACCGCCGATGTGGACG
>JBBJNO010000012.1:0-19919 GCA_037720875.1 Luteimonas sp.
CGATCAGCGCCAGTTCCAGGTGCAACTGGATCCTGCCCGCCTGGGCAACTACGGCTTGACCGTCAGCGACGTGGTGGCCGCAGTCAAAGCCAACAATACCCAGGTCGGCGGTCAGTATCTGGAACTGGGCCCGGAGCGCTTCATCGTCCGGGGCCTGGGACTGCTCGGCGGCGAAACCGATCTGGGTACGATCGTGCTCAAGGCCGGCGATGGGGCGTCGGCGGCTTCCAATCAGATCTATCTGCGCGATGTGGCGACGATGCGGCAGGCGC
The DNA here is from genome assembly GCA_037720875.1 of Luteimonas sp. Classification (GTDB taxonomy): domain Bacteria; phylum Pseudomonadota; class Gammaproteobacteria; order Xanthomonadales; family Xanthomonadaceae; genus JALYOU01. Next base: position 273 of record JBBJNO010000012.1, read on the forward strand.
CCGCCCCCAGAATGGGCGCGGCCACCCGCGATGGACAATCGGTCGTGGTGGGCATCACCTTAGCCCGCATCGGCGAAAACGCGAAGGACGTGGTCGATAACGTCAAGGCGAAACTCGACACCGTGCGCGCGGCACTGCCCAAAGGCATCGTGCTGACTCCCATCTACGAGCGCACCGATCTGGTGGAAGCTGCGGTCGGCACCGCCAACCGCGCGTTGCTCGAAGGCTCGCTGCTGGTCGCGGTCTTGCTGTTCCTGTTCCTCGGCGAACTGCGTTCGGCCGTCGTGGTGATCGTCGCCCTGCCGATGGCGATGCTGATCGCCTTCATCGGTATGCAGTACCTCGGCCTGTCGGCCAACTTGATGTCGCTGGCGGGTCTTGCCATTGGCATCGGCATGATGGTGGACGGTGCCGTCGTGATGGTGGAGAACACCTTCCGCATCATGGCCGAGCGCCGCGCCCACGCCGCGCCTGACACTGCGATCGATCGCATCGAAGCGGTATTGACGGCGGCGAGGGAGGTCGCCAGTCCGGTGACGTTCGCCATCGTCATCATCATCGTGGTGTTTCTGCCGTTGTTCAGCCTGCAAGGGCTGGAAGGCAAGTTGTTCAAGCCGATGGCGGTCACGATTGCCCTGGCGATGGCCGGTTCGCTGGTGCTCAGCCTGACGCTGATCCCGGTGCTGGCTTCGCTGCTGCTCAAGCCCGGCGAAGAGCGCGACACGTGGTTGGTCGCGTGGCTGAAACGCCGCTATCGCCCACTGCTGGACTGGGCGCTGGCGCGCAAGCGCGCGGTGGTGATCACCGCCGTCGTCGCCTTGCTGGCGAGCCTGGCGTTGTTCCCGTTCCTGGGCAAGGAGTTCATGCCGCAGTTGCAGGAAGGCGCGATCATGTGGCGGGTCACCTCGATCCCGTCCACGTCGCTGGCCGAATCGGTCAAGGTGTCGCAGCGTTTGGCCGCGATCTTCAAGCGCTTTCCCGAGGTCGAGACGACCCTGGCGCTGATCGGGCCGGCCGAGAAAGGTGAGACCGCCGACGTGAACTACATGGAGGTCTATACCGCCCTCAAACCCGAAGCAAAGTGGACCTCGGGTCGATCGCTGCCGCAACTGCAAAGTGCCATGCAGGAAGCCGTCGACCAGCAGATTCCCACCGCAGTGGCCAGCTACACGCAGCCGATCCAGATGCGCGTGGAGGAACTGATCTCCGGCGTGAGGGCCACCTTGGTGCTCAAGCTGTATGGCCAGGATTTGGGCGAACTCGATCGCTTGAGTCAACGTCTGCGCGGTGTGCTTGCGGGCGTGACCGGCGTGGCCGATCTTGCGCTGGAGGCCAATCTGGGCAAACCGCAGATCCGCATTCGCATCGACCGCGCGGCCTTGGCGCGCTACGGCATGAACGCCGAGGACGTGATGGAGGTCGTGCGCATCGGGCTGGGCGGCGAACCGGTGAGTGTATTGCTGGATGGCGCCAAGCGCTTCGACATTGCCGTCCGCCTGGACGAGAGCGTCCGTCATTCGGTCGAGGATCTGCGCCGATTGCCGCTACGCAGTGCTGGCGGCGCACTGCTGCCGCTGTCGGCGGTGGCACGCGTGGACGTGACCGAAGGCCACTCGTTTGTGCGTCGCGAGCAGTTGCAACGCTATGCGGTGATCCAGATGGACGTGCACGGCCGTGACGTCAACGGCTTCGTGCAGGATGCCAATGCAGCGATCAAACAACGGATCGAGTTGCCACCCGGCTACTGGGTCGAATGGGGGGGTGCATTCGAGAACCAGCAACGTGCGTTGTCGCGGCTCGCGCTGATCGTGCCGCTGACGATCTTCTTCATCTTCATCCTGCTCTACACCGCGTTCAATTCGTTCAAGTACGCGGCGTTGATCCTGGCCAACGTGCCGTTCGCGACCGTCGGCGGGTTGATCGGCCTGTTCGTGACCGGCCAGTACTTGTCCGTGCCGTCGGCGATCGGTTTCATCGCCGTGTTCGGCGTGGCGATGCTCAACGGCATCGTGTTGGTGAGCTTCTTGAACGAACAGCGCGAGCGTGGGCTGACGATCCGCGAGGCGGTGGTGCAAGGCACCTTGCTGCGCCTGCGACCAGTGCTGATGACCGCGAGCGTCGCCATCCTCGGCCTGATGCCGATGTTGTTGTCCTCCGGGGTTGGCGCGGAGACTCAGCGGCCGCTGGCCACGGTAGTGGTTGGGGGCCTGCTCAGCGCCACGCTGTTGACGCTGGTGCTCTTGCCAGTGCTGTACGAATGGATGGAAACCCGAGCCGAGCGCAATGCGCAGGAGTAATCGATGAGTCAGCCCATGGGTAAATTCTGGCGGTATGTCGCCCTGGCCTTGATCGCCACGGTGCCGGGTCTGTGGATGCGCATCACCGGCACGCATGTCTCCGTGGTGGCCGATGCCGCGATCGCGGGACTCGCGATTCTGGCCGCCGGCTTCATGTTGTCGTGGGGTGTGGAAGCAGCGGAGGAACATGTCTCCCGCGGACTGGCGTTGGCGGTGCTGGCGCTGATCACGGTGCTCCCCGAATTCGTGGTCGATTTCTACTACGCCTTCCAGGGCGGACGCGATTTGGGATCGGAATATGTGCAGTTCGCAGCCGCCAACATGACCGGCGCCAACCGGCTGCTCGTGGGCTTGGGATGGCCAACAATCGTGCTGCTGTATTGGTGGCGCAGTGGGAAACGCAGCGTCGAGTTGCGTTGGGACAATGCGGTCGATATCAGTTACCTCGCGCTCGGCAGCCTGTACTCCTTTGTCATTGTGCTGAAGGGGCGGATCGAATGGTTCGATGCCGTGGTGCTGTTCGCGCTGTTCGTCGCCTACCTGTGGCGGCTGGCGAAGTTGCCCAAGGAGCAGGATGACGACGACGACGAGGACGAACTTGAAGTCGGACCCGGCGCGGCTTTGAATCAATTGCCGCGTGCCCGGCAGTTCACCATCATCGGCGCGCTGGCCATCGCGGCCGGCGCGATCATCATGCTGGAAGCCGAACCCTTCGCCGAATCGTTGATCGGCGCGGCCACTACGATGGGCGTGAACAGGTTCCTGTTGATCCAGTGGGTCTCGCCGCTGGCGGGCGAGTTGCCCGAGATCATCATCATGATCCTGTTTACGCTGAGCCTACGTCCGGGGTTCGCGCTGGGGGCATTGATCAGCGACAAGATCAATCAATGGACGTTGCTGGTCGGTGCGCTGCCGTTGGTGTATTCGCTGGGTGCGGGCTCGCTGATCGCTTTGCCGTTGGATGCACGCCAAGACGAAGAGTTTTTCCTGACCGCCGCGCAGTCACTGTTCGCGGTGGCGTTATTGCTTCGCCTGCGTTTCAGTTTGCCCAGCGCGGTGATCCTGCTCGTTCTGTTTCTTGCACAACTGGGGATCGGCTTCGTGTTCCAGCATGACGAAGCCCGCACCATCCAACTCCTGACTGGGTTTGCTTGGCTCTACATGGTCCTGGCCGTGGCGCTGGTGATCGCGAATCGTGCCCGCTTCATCGCCTATCTTCGGGTCGGCCTGCTGAATCGACCCGCCGATATCGCGCCCCAGTCGCCCGCGTAGGAAGCCGTGCCATGAAACAACCCAAGGCCTCGTACATCGCAACCGCATCGGCGATATCGTCCACGCGCTGGAGGATGCCGGTTTTCGGCGCCTGAGCATGATCGACGTGAAGGGCATCCTGCATGCGCTGAGCGCTCGTGAGCAGGACTACTCGGTCGAAGTGGGCGAGATGGTGACAGGAGAACTCCAGTCGGATCTGTTCTGCGAGGGCGACGACGTCGACCGGGCGGTGCAACTGATCCAGCGAGAGGGACGTACAGGTGCGCCCGACGCAGGTTGGACTACGTGTCTCCGGTGCGTATGAGCCGCGAACCAGCGGATGCGAAGCGCACCTACGGGTACGCGCGGATGGAGGCCATCGGCGCGATGATCAACGGCGGCCTGCTGTTCCTCGTTGCCGGATACAGCCTGTGGGAAGCCGTTGGCCGTTTCCGGCAACCGCCGGATGTCGCATCGACCGGCATGCTGGTGATCGCGTCCATTGGCTTGGCGATCAACCTGGTGTCGATGCGCCTGCTCAAGGCGGGCAGCGGCACCAGCCTCAACGTCAAGGGGCCTATCTGGAAGTGTGGGCCGACATGCGGGGTTCGGTCGGCGTGATCATCGGCGCGCTGGTCATCGCTTCACCGGGTTGACCGTGGTGGGCAGCAAAGAGGAGTTAGTGCGCTCCGGAGGTAGAAGTCTGTAGGCCCCGTTGCCGCAGGCATACAGACTTACGCCTCTGTCGGAACATCTGGGCACCGTCAATTGCTTGCAATTCAGGTGCTTGCGCTGATTGGAATGCCTGATGTTTCTCAGGAAGGTTTGTATTGGCCTGCCGCCAGTCAGCGATCAGTGTCTCATTTACCGCGAGAATGCAGATGAATCTATTCGTCCGGGGACACGTAAATTTCGGCCATCGATGGCAGAAACCAGCCCGCTCTGACCTGCGAGGGTGTTGCGCTATCCTTGAAAGCGAAGATTGGCAAAGGAAGCCGATCAAGCTCAGAGTGAGCCGCCAGAATGATTGCCCGCCGCTGCCATCGGCGTTGCACGCGCGGGCTTGCTGCTGTTCCGGGCGCCTGACGTGGTCGGCCTCGCCCAGTTGTAGGTTCGGCTGTATGAAACTCGTCCTGCTGAGCGGCGTAACAGCTAGAGACTGTAGTCGGAGAGGGTGAGAAGTGCGGAGTCCATGTCAGGACCCGCGTGCGCACGACCACTTCCCAAGCCCTTCGAGGCTCGCCGGCGGGGAACTGCATGGCAAACCGCGCTGCAGCGAGACCAAGCACGAGGCGTAGGCGTGTAGCCAACTCAGCGCGCTCTCGAGCAATGGCCTGGCGAAGCAAACGCAGCAGAATTGCCAGCGTCTTGAGCGTCGCGAACTCCGGAAGTGCGCCGTATATTTCCAGCCAGACCGACGAGCCCGCGATAGCACGGTTCAGGCGCCAAGGACGAAAGCCCATCAGTGCAACGAAGTCGATGTTCCCTCGCTCGACGAGGAGCATGCCTAAGCAATCAAGATGATCTTCTCTTTCTCGCTCCGTGAATCCATCATCCTCATCGTAGTTCTGAAGCATCTTCCAGAACGTGTCGTGATAGGTTTTCTTGGTTGAACCGAAACCGTCTTGCGCGGCAACGTGCTGGACTAGGTTTGCTGCCGGTCCCGCGACGACGCGCCCAGGATCCGTTCCGTCCTCCAACACGGACGAAAAGTGGTCGCTTCGAGCCAGGCCACTTGTTATGGGACTGGCATTCAGGCGCCGAACGCAGTCGACACCGGCTCTGTCAAGAACATCACTCAGCCAGCACCACGCCTTCAATCGAATGATCGGGCCGCTGTCACGCCCGGTTGGTCGTCCGGCAGGCATTTTCGGAATTTTCGTGGAATTTCGGTCGGAAAACAATGGAACGGAGGCGTGCGTAAATGGCCATCCATCGACGCACACGACCTCCGATGACGACTGACGACCAGATCCTAAGCGAGACGCCAGGCCCGAGGCAGGTGGAAAGAGAACTGCTCGCGAGGTTCGGCGAAGTCCTGCATGGCCGGGACGTCGCTCCGTTGTTGGGCTATCGCAGTGCCCGCGCATTCGCTCGGGCCGCTGAGGCTGGATTCCTGCCCGTTCCGATTTTCCGCATGGCTGGCAGGCGCGGCTGGTTTGCTCGCACCAGGGAGCTCGCTGCGTGGCTGAGCGGCTCGGAGCGCCGGCGTCCGGCCGAACCCAAGGGGGTGCCCAGCCCAGTCCCCTGACCCGCACCTACGAAGAACGCAGAGGCCAAAACGACAAAACCCGAGCTGACGGCTCGGGCTTGTCGTGAAGCGCTGCAGCGGAAGCTGTCAGAAGTGAGCCCCTGACGCTACCACATTGCCACCCCGATTCGGACCCGTCAAGGCTTCGACGGCCCCGTTCGGCCTGGCACTGCAGACCGGCCTCGATTCCCCGCCCAAGCGCGGTACTGAATTGAGGAAATTGCGATGACTGAACATTCCCCGGGCCCGAGCGCCGCTCATGTGCGGCCGCGGCCCGAATTCCCGGTGTCCTACCTTCAGGCCGCTGGCCAGTGCGATGGACCCATGCCTCGAAATCCGCCCCAGGTAGCGATTGAGGTCGAAGAGGTACTGCCGCGCGTCGGAACCAGGTGTCCCCTTGCTGGCAGCGCACTTGGTTACGCGGGAGCGTCCCCATGACCGGCAATCCGCCGCGGGTCGAGTTGGCGATCACCCTTGAGGTTGAAACGGAGGAGAGGCTCACGCCGGAAATTCGCGCCGGCGTCTACGAGGCCATGGGCCTCACGCAAGCCCAGCGAGAGGAGTTGGAGGGGATGATCGCGAAGTCTCCTGGTCGGGACGTCGGAAAATCCGCGCTTAAGAGCATTCGCGCTGCCGTTCCGTCGAAGAAAAATGGTGCGATTCGCGTTGTAGAGAGCCACACTTGTGAGCTGGCATTCCTGTATGAACTGGAGTTGGACCCGACTGTTCTCGGGTACTACACGCAGGTGCCTTGCGCTGCGATTCTGCGGGAACGAAACGGCAAGGCGCATGTCAGCGGCGCTACGCTGGACTTCTTGGTCTTTCGCGCCGACTCCATCGAACTCGTCGAGTGCAAGTACGAGAACTGGCTCGAAGACACGCGAAAGAACCCTGCATCCGACTACCGACAGTCCACGTTCGGCTGGACACACCCGCCTTATGAGGGACGCGCAGACGCCTTGGGCATCACCTTCCGCATTTGGGCGCAGCGCACGCCGATGGGTATGTACGTCCAGAACTTGGAGGCCTGTTACGCCCTGATTGGCGAATCGCTCACGCGAGACCAGTTGGCCGCTTGCAAGCGCGCCAGGCGGCTCCTCCGCGAGTACCCATACTCGATCGAGACGCTGAACGCGGTGTACCCAAACTTCAACGAGCGAATTGCGCTGTGGATGCTCGCGAACGGGTACGCATTCGGCCTGATGCGCAGTTCGACACCTATCGAAAGGGATCGGTTCTTCCTGTTCGCTCACAAGCCTCACGCCGACGCGGCGGATGCCGCTTGTTACGCAACCTTGAAGTCCGAGCTCGATCAACCGCAGATCGACGACCCCGTACTGACTGCACGCAGCACCGATCTCGCTCACGCCGAGCGACGGCTCCAGCGGCTGGAAGAAATCGCACGCCGTCCGGAATTGGCAACCGTGCGCATGACGCAACTCGCGAAAGCCGTCGCTGAGAAAGTGGCTAACGGCACCTCAGCGCTTGCCGCATGTCTCACGAACTTCGGCAACTGCGGTAGCTCGACGCCGTCGCCTCTGACGGAAAAGCAACACCAAGGCATTGCCCATGTAATCGAAAAAATTTGGAACAAGGGCAAGCGCAACTCCATTAGAGAGCTCTGTCGCGACCTGCGAGACTGGTGCAGGGAGAACGGCGAGCGCACGCCGTGCGAAACCACGCTTGCGAACTACGTTGCGCGTCAGGACCCGAGAATTCGCGCCCTCGCTCGCGGAGGCTTCAGGTTGTACCACGCCGTTCGTCCGAGGGCGGGAGGGGACAGGCGCTCGCTGCCGCCCTTGGCATACGGCTACCTGCTGATCATCGATTCGTCCGGCTTCGACGCTCGATGCGCACCCAATCTTATGACGTTGTTCCCAGCGGAGAAGCCGCGCTTCTATCTTGGCATCGATGGCGCCACCGGTGACGGCATGGCGCACGCCTTCCTGTTCGGAGCGGCACGAACGGACGGCATGGCCAGCGCCATGTCCGCATCGCTCAAGGGCGTCTGGACGTCAGAGCTGGCTTCCGGGGTCAGACGCAGGGCTCGAGTCAGCGGCGGGTCGTCCAGGGTGCGGTAGCGATAGGTTTGCACGCGACGGCCATTGCGCAGTCGCAGCTCTTGTCCTGCGGCCAAGCACGTCGACACCGGTCCGGCCAGGAACAGGTGGATGACCTCGGTGCCCGGGCGCTCGAGCTCCAGCAGCGCTAAAACATCACGGAACACGGTCCGAAAGTGCTCGACGTCGGCCTGGGAGCGCACCAGCCCCGGGCGCGGTGCCACCCCCCGGGGCCGAATCACCACATCCGCCAATCGGCTTCGGCGATCCAGCACGGCATCGACGTGCGCGTCCTGGACCGGGTAGGAGATCTCGACGCGCACGACCACCTCGCCGGCGGCATCCATGCGTTCTCGCGGCGCGCCCGCGGGCTCTAGCTCCAAGGTCTGGGCCGTCTCCGGCCAGACAAAGCGTCCGCTGTCGCGGTCGTAGTCCCGGCAGCCCAAGCGGTGCTCGTCGCCGAACAGGGCGCCCAGCGCGATCAATGTCGGCACCTCATCCAGGCCCGCGTAGAGGAGCTGTGCCGGACCGTGCTCCTCCAGGTTGGCGTGCAGCTCCGCCGCCACGGCGCGCACTTGGGCGTCGACAGGCGGCCAAAATCCGCTAGCCACGGCCTCGGCGTGCTCGCGCGTGTCGAGCGCGACCACCTGCCGGCGCAGGCCGCGCTCGTCGGTCGTGAGCGCGCCAACGGCTTCGTCCTCGCTCGTGGCCCGCAGGGAACTGATGCCTTGGATGAGGAGGATACGGGTGGGGACAGGACTCATGGACGCTCCGTAGCGACGTGGCATGCGTGAAGGGCGCAGCGCGGGGCTTGAAGTCATCGCCGCCCCTGCTAGTCGGGAGCGCTAGCCTTCGACCGAAGCCCCGGTGGCGTAGGTCTTCACAGCGTTGATGCCGTTCAGGACCCCCTGGCGCGACGTGTAGCCTTCCGAATGGCAAATGGTTTCGCCGTTCGGCGCCCGCAATCGGAAATACCACTGGCTGTCAGTGCCCTGGAACACCGTGAATTGCCCTGCGGTGCGGGCGAAGAGCTGGTTCAGACTGTTCAACGCGGCATCCTCCTGCCGGCGGGCGGCCGGCGCGACCGTCCGGGAGATGGCCGGACGATATCGTTAGATTAAGGCATACGAGTTCAACTTGCAAGGGTTTATCTAACGATTTATAAGGGTGTTGCTTACCCGATTTGGATTCGCCGTGCCCGATACCCCCCAGTCCTTCGCCGCGCGCCTAAAGCAATTGCGCATCAAGAATGGTGAGTCCCTGCAGAAGGCAGCCGATGCGGTGGGGATCAGCAAACCTCACTTTTGGGAACTGGAAAAAGGCGAGAGTCGTAACCCCAGCAAGGAATTGCTGGAGCGAATTGCCGCCCACTACAAGCAGACGCTGGCGTATCTGTTGGGGGAGCAGAACGAAGCCCAAGGGGAGTTGGGCGCGCTGTTTCGTAACCTCAAAGATCTGCCCGAGACGCAACGCGCCCATGTCGCGGCACTAATCGAGTCGCTCAAGAATTCCAAGAGCTCCGGTGCATCTTGACCGCATCGAGTTAGCCGACATCGGCAATCCGCGTCTGATGGCCGCGGGTGTGATCAAGCTATTGCCCAGCGTGGAATTTCCTCTGCCCGTCGAAGACATCGCGCGGGCCCTAGAGATCCGCGACATTGTTTCCTTCGACACGGACGTCTTCGATGGGGCATTGCTCACCGACGAGGCCAAGTCCAATAGCACCATCCTGGTCCGCGCAAATTCGCGTATCGAGCGAAAGCGTTTCACCATCGGCCATGAACTCGGCCATTACCTGATGCCTTTGCACATTCCGGGAGCAGGCGGCTTCCACTGCACTCCCGCTGGCATGCGCAAGGAGGAAAGCAAAGGCGTGCGCGGGCCAGCGGCATGGGAAGCCGAGGCCAATACCTTTTCCGCCGAACTGCTGATGCCACCGACGCATTTTAAGCGCAGCTTGCGCTCTCACCGCGACGTTAGCCTGGATGCATTGACCACCCTCGCCACCCAATTTGGTGTGAGTAAGATGGCGTGTGGACGTCGAATGACGCAGCTGGCCGATGATCCTTGCGCCGTGGTGGTGTCGAAGGACGGCGCGCTGGAGTACGTGTATAGGCATGCGGACTTTCCCTTCATCAGGCTGCAGTCCGGCATGGCGCTGCCATGCGACAGCATGGCCATCACTCTGCACAAGACCATCGGAACCGTGTCGTCCGTGAAACCCACGGAACCGAGGGGGTGGCGTCTTCCGGAGAAGCGGGGCATGGAAGTGTACGAGCAGGTGATGATTCAAGCCGGTGGTTGGGCGCTCACACTGCTGACAGCCGAACTGGAAGATGAAGACGAGGAAGAGGAAGAGGAAGAGGATGAATCTTGAAGACGTCCGTCGTCCCTAGTCGTCGAATCAGAGCGCGATCGCAGCACCTGGGCATTTCACCGCAAGCGGAAATTCTCCCATCGACGGTCGAATCAGTTGCTTTGTACTAGTGTCCACAACCGAGAGGGGTGAGCATGGTCCTAAACAAGCTCCATCCTCCGAAACCGCCCTAGCCGATCGATTGCCGTCAGAACATGAAGACGCTTCGGCCGCTCGGGAATACGAAATGGGCCAAGGCTCACTGGCGGTGGAACTATGCAATCCACAAGTCGGAGTGGGGCGTGAAGTGGTGATGCCCGCTATGCGGTCATAAGGTTTCGCGCGTACTGAATGGCGCAATCCTCAGGTGCTAGTTGCGACAGCCGGTGGCTACACGGGCTTCGCGCGGGAGTATGTCGAGCTGGCGCAGGCCCTCGCGCGCAGGGGGCTGCTCGCAGTCACTCCTTGTTGGTTCTCAGGCGGAGGTGGCGCAGGCGGGCGCTTCGTGACCCCGATTGCTTGCCCGGGGGCGCCTCCCCGACCCGAAGCATCAAGCTCTGTGGCCATGCAAACCATCGACACGCTCGTGCTGGCGGCGAGCACTCTGCCAAGGGCACGCTCTGATCGGGCTGTACCCGTCTCGACGATAGGGTCATCCAGCAGAAGCGGGTGCGGATAGGGATGTTCGCGCCGCCGGCACTTTAGGTTGGTCACTGCACCGCCTGCTCTACCTGATGCACGGTCAGGATCCTCGCGTTCGATAACTTCAACCACCTCTCGAGCCCGTGTCGACCAAGTTCACCAACCTGGTTTCGGCGACGGGGCCGGCTCGTTTTTGGGCGTGGGCAGCACGCCGCCGGTCCACAGCGATGGAAGCGGGGACTTGCGCATCGCCTCGTGGAACGCAGGGCATGCTCCAAGATGAAATTGCTTGGGAAGTGATCGAACGCATCTCATTGCTGGACCCGGTCGAGCGAGGCTTAGCCGTGATCAGCGAATTGGAGTCAACTCCCTTTAACCCTCCTGCTCTTCAGGAAGCAGCAGCGGCATAGCGAGTCCGCCGTGTGCGGAGATCAGCGCCCGCTGATGTTGTTAGGCATCCTGTTCGGTTTCCATGGCGGCGTTCCCTGCGACGCATCTGGCCGACTCTCTGTAAGTTACAGAAACAACCAAAACGGGCTGTAATTTCACAATTTAAGCCATCAGTATCCTTGCAAACGGACGGATCAAAGTCCATATTCGTCCTATGCCTGTAATTTACAAAACAAGCGAAAAGGGGCTGTAAATGCCAAACGCTATCTTTCACCGACCAGCGCTCGCCAAGGAGATAGCCGACCTAGCCCTCGGGCGCACCGCGCTCGGGCGCGCGACGACCGGCGTGTTTCTGGCTGCACCGCGACGGACTGGCAAGACCACCTTCCTGCTCCAGGACCTCAAGCCGGCCTTGGAGGATGAAGGGGTTCATGTGGTCTACGTCGACTTGTGGTCCAACTTGGAAGCATCCCCGACGGCGCTGATCTCCCATGCCATCGCGCGAGATCTCGCCGCGGCGCAAGGCGCGGTCGCCAAGGTCGCGGCCGGCCTGAAATCCGTGAGCATCCACGGGGTCAGCTTCGAACTTGAGAAGGTTGGTAAGGCCGCCGGCGCCTCACTCGCCGAGGCGCTCACCGAGTTGCGCAAGCAGACCGGCAAGCCAATCGCGCTGATCGTCGACGAAGCCCAGCACGTGGCCAAGTCCAACGACGAGATGAAGGTGATGTTCGCGCTGAAGTCGGCGCGCGACACGATGAACGTCGACGGCCGCCGCAATCTGCTGTTGATCATGTCCGGCTCCGACCGCGACAAGCTGTTACGTCTAGTCAATTCGACGCAGGCTCCCTTCTTCGGCGCCCAGATTCAGGAGCTTCCGGCGCTGGGGGCCGACTACGCCGCGCACATCGCCGGATTGCTCGTGATGGCTCACCCGCATCTGCAGGTCGACAACGTCGAGATGGAAGCGGCGTTTGCCCGGTTCGTCCGACGCCCGGAACCTTTCGAGAAGGCGATCGGGCTGGCCGCCAGTCCGTTAGCGTCACCCAACACCAATTTCCACGCGCGATTGCGAGAAGAGGCGGATGCCTACGAAGCCGAGCGTGATGCCCAGCATCTGGACACATTTACCGCGCTCTCCAAGTTGGAGCAGGCCGTGCTCACCTGGATGCTAGAAGAGTCTCCGGAGCCTCGTCTGTTCACCAACGACGCCCTCGCGTTCTATAAGAAGGCGGTAGGTCGCCCCGTGAGCGCGGGGTCCGCACGGGCCGCAGTGGAGGGACTGCGCAACCGCGAACCGCCCGCGCTGTGGAAGTCCGATCGCGGCGACTACGCTCTGGAGGACACCGACCTCATGCGCTGGTATCACGCGCGGGTGGCGAACAAGCAATGGCCACCGCAGTGACGAAGGCGAGAGCGATCCCATGAACTCGATGACCCCACCTCTCACTGTCGCCACGCTGCGCAAGCAGATGGACAGCAAAGGAGAGGGTCGGCAGGGATTCGTGTGAAAAACAGCCGAATCATGCCTAAGTGGTTGAAAAACCAGTCGATCTTGAAATCTCCGGTCCATCGCGAGGGGGTGATGGATGGCCGATCGCTGATCCAGCTTGTCGGCAACGCTGGAAACATGGGGCCAAGGTCGGCTGTACTGCGATATGGCGTCAGAACAGCCTCTCGCCGGCATCAGGCGGGATAACCGTAAATTATCCCGCCTGAGAACTCGGCCCGGCATTGGCATCTCGACGGGCACAAACGTCCGCATGTGTGCTGGGTCGTGTAGCTGGCCTTCGACGGCGAAAATATTCCCCGTCGTTCCCATCACGACATGATCGACCCGGGTTAGCCCGTTGCTTTTGCACGCCGCCAAGAGGCAGCGGCTGATGCGTTCGCTCATATCGTCATAGGTCTTGCCGATCCCGCGATCAATTGTCTGCACGCCAGCACGGATATGCTCCAAAGTGGCGGGATCGGGGTGTTTCGAATCGGCAGGGCTGCTCGGCCCATTGCTGGACGCTTGCGGCGCCAGCTTTGGCACAACATATTGGGTGTAATCGCGCAGGTACAGGTCGCGGTGAGTCAGCTTGCCGTCGGCGTTCTGATCCTGCAGCGGGCCACCTAGCGTATAGGGTCGGTCCGGCACCTGCGCGGCAATGCGATTCACTACGGCTTTGTCGTCCAGCTCGCCCTTGCGCCACGTTGCGCACCACGCCCACCAGCGTGTCCCCCAGCCACAGATAGCTAGTCCAGCCCGTGGGGCCAACTTCGGCCAGCAACTGGTTTTGGCCACCGTAGAAATAGCGGGTACGACTGCCATCGGCTGCTGTTTTAGCAATGCGTTGATCCATCGCATTGACGGTATAGGAGGTAGTCGCGCCGTTGACGGTGACGCTGCTCATCCGGTTGAAGGTGTCGTACGCATAGCTGCGGTTGCTCCTTACAGGCTTGACGTTCCCCGCCGCCCATGAGGAGCTGGAACAGCCAGGAACAGCGGATGAGATCTACCGGGCCGCCGCCGTCTGGTTGATCAAGCGCACTCGTGAGACGCAGCGCTTTCCCCTGCTGTTCAAAGAGAACATCCACTTCGGATTCCAGCGCAACGCTCTAGGACTTCGCTGGATTGGGTTAACGATTGCACTTGGCAGCATTCTCTGGATTCTTTTTGCAGCGGGCGTCCTTTCCCTGAAAGAGCCATATTTCACGCAGAGTCAGGTTCCATCAATGCCAACTGTGATGGCGGTTTCCTTGTTGTTCTCGCTGCTGATGGCTGGGGTCTGGCTATTCTCGATTACTCCCGGTGCCGCTATAGCCCAGCGGGGAGGGCGCTGAGCCTTTCGGCCAAGCTATGCTTTCGCCCGGCGACACTGTGTTTTCAAGAACACTAGGCCCGTGCAAACCGACGTGGCGGCCAGAACACCGAAGTTTGTATTTGGGATACAAACTCCGGTGTGTTGCCCAGTGGTCTCATGGATTTGCGGCGGGTCGCGCACCCTACGGCGATGCACTACATTGGTGCAATGTCTTCGCCGACCGCGCCCGATCTTGAGACCCTCACCACCCCCTTGGTGTGGGCGGATGCGGCGGGGCGGATCGAGGGCTGCAACGCGGCGTTCGCGCGTTGGCTGGGCGTGAGTGCGCGGCGGGTGCCGGCACAGCCGTTGGCGGCCCTCGAAATCGACGGCGACGGATTGCAGCAGGCTTTGACCGCCGAATTCCCCGGCGAGGCCGTGCGCTTGCGCCGGATTGCATTGAGTTGTCTCGGCGGCGAGACGCGCTTCGCTGACGCCTGGCTGTCGCGGCGCGACTCCGGCGGCTGGTTGCTGGAAGCGCATCCGGTCGATGAGTTTCCCGGCGACGATCCGGCCATCGCCTTGCCGTCGGCGTTGTCGGCGGCGCTGAAAGGCCTGGCGCACGAACTGCGTAACCCACTGGCTGGTTTGAAAGGCGCGGCGCAATTGCTGGCGCGGCGCAATGACGGCCGTACCGCAGAGGAGCGCGCGGATTCGCGCGAACTCACGCAGTTGATCGAATCCGAAGTGGAACGGCTGATCGCATTGCTCGATCGCCTGCTGTCGCCGACGCCGCGGCAACCGCACGCGCCGCTCAACATCCACGGCGTGCTCGAACGAGTGTTGCGACTGGCCGAAAGCGACGCCGGCTGGGCCGTGCGCATGACCCGCGACTACGACCCGAGCCTGCCCGAATTGCCGGGCGACGCGGATCGCCTGACGCAATCGGTGTGGAACCTGGTGCGCAATGCGATCGAGGCCGGCGCCGCCAACGTCACGCTGCGCACGCGCGCCGAGCACGGGGTGCGCATCGGCGATGCGATGCATGCGCTGGTGTTGCGACTGGAGATCGTCGATGACGGGCGCGGCGTGCCCGAAGAACTGACGGAACGCTTGTTCCTGCCGCTGGTCACCGGACGCGCCGACGGCACTGGCCTGGGCCTTGCGCTTGCGCAACAAGTCGCGCGTGAGCATCGTGGCGCGCTGGCGTATCGCTCGCGGCCGGGGCATACGGTGTTTACGCTGTTGCTGCCGATGATGGACGTGGAGCAAGCCGATGTTTAGGGCGATGAAAGATGACGAGTTGGTGAGATGGGCGGCGTGACTGCATCCCGCATCTGGGTCGTCGATGACGACCGCGCCGTCCGCTTCGTCCTTGCCACCGCATTGCGTCAGGCCGGCTACGCCGTGGATGCATTCGACAGCGCGCAAGCGGTGCTCGATGCGCTGCACACCCGCAACACCCCCGACCTTTTGTTTACCGATGTGCGCATGCCCGGCGACGACGGCCTGGTGCTGCTCGACAAACTCAAGAGCGCCTACCCGCAGCTGCCGGTCATCGTGATGTCCGCCTACACCGACATCGCCAGCACCGCGGGCGCCTTCCGCGGCGGCGCGCATGAGTTCCTGTCCAAGCCGTTCGACCTCAACGATGCCGTTGCGCTGGCGGCACGTGCGCTGCCCGATGCAGGCAACGACACAACGACCAACGTCATCGAAACTCCACCCGACACGGGCACGGACACCGATGCGCTGATCGGCGACACCCCGCAGATGCGCGCGCTGTTCCGCGCCATCGGCCGCCTCGCGCAGGCGCCGCTGAGCGTGCTGATCATCGGTGAAACCGGCACCGGCAAGGAGCTGGTCGCGGGGGCAAACCATTCGTCGCCCTGAACACCGCGGCGATTCCCGCCGAATTGCTGGAGAGCGAACTGTTCGGTCACGAGGCGGGCGCCTTCACCGGCGCCAACAAGCGCCACGTCGGCCGCTTCGAGCAGGCCCACGGCGGTACCTTGTTTCTCGACGAGATCGGCGACATGCCGTTGTCGTTGCAGACGCGCCTGCTGCGCGTGCTGGCCGAAGGCGAATTCTTCCGCGTCGGCGGCCGCGAGCTGATCCGCGTCGATGTGCGCGTGATCGCGGCGACGCACCAGGACCTGGACGCGCAGGTGGGCGACGGCCGCTTCCGCGCCGACCTGCTGCACCGCCTCGACGTGGTGCGCCTGCACCTGCCGGCGCTGCGCGAACGCAAGGCGGATATCCCGCGATTGGCGCAACGGTTCCTGCTCACGGCGGCCAACAAACTCGACGCGCCTGCCAAACGCTTCGCCAGGCCCGCGCTGGAAAAACTGCAGGGACACACCTGGCCCGGCAATGTGCGCGAACTGGAAAACCTGTGCTGGCGGCTGGTCGCGCTGGCGCCGGGTGACACCATCACGGTGCACGATCTCGACGCCGGGTTCGTCGCGTCTCCGGCGCCGCACCACGCACGCGATTGGGACGTGGCATTGGCCGAGTGGGTACGCGCCAAACTGGCCAGCGGCGATCCGCGCGTGCACGCCGAAGCCCTCGACCGCTTCGATCGCGCGCTGCTGGGCGCCGCGCTGGAACACACCGGCGGACATCGCGGCGACGCCGCCAGCAAGCTGGGGCTGGGCCGCAACACGCTCACGCGCAAGCTGGGCCCCGGCCGCAAGCCGACGGCGCGCTGACTTCATCCCGGGCCAGACCGCAGGCGCTCCGCTCGGTTTAGAGCCGGCTCGGTTTCATGCCGGCACGATTTCATGCCGTGTGAACCGCGCGTGGGCTAGGTTGCTGCATCCCTTCCAATGGAGTGCCGCGATGAAGATGACCCTGCTCGTTTCCGCCTCGCTGCTCGCGCTCGCAGGCTGCGCCAGCACCCCCTCCACCAGCACGCGTGCTGCCGCCGCCGCGAGGACATCGGCATCGACCAGCACCGCCCGCGCGGCGAACGTGAATCTGGCGTCAGCATCAGGCAGCCTGGTCAGCGGCAAGTTGTCGGTGATGCCGATGGGCGATGGCGTGCACCTGCGCGGCGAGGTCGGCGGACTGGCCGCCAACAGCACGCACGGCATCCATATCCACCAGAACGGCGATTGCAGCGCCGCCGACGCCAGCAGCGCCGGCGAGCACTTCAACCCGGTCGGCAGCCTGCACGGCAAGGCCGGCATCGGCGCGCACCACGCCGGTGACATGGACAACATCGTGGCCAACAGCAGCGGCGTCGCGACGGTCGACATGCATGTGCGCGGCGTGACCCTCGGCGGCGGCGCGGCCAACGATGTCGCGGGACGCGGTGTGATCGTGCATGCGATGGCGGATGATTACAGGAGCCAGCCCGCGGGGAATTCCGGAGCGCGTGTGGCGTGTGGGGTGATCGCGGTCGTGCGGTGACGTCGCAGGCGAAGGCAGGCAGCAAAGATTGAAGAGCGCAGTCAAGTCGCGCGGCAGTGGACGCAATGCGGGAACGCACTGCAGTCAATCCGCATCTGCGCAAAGACGATCCATTACGATGCGCCCATGACGTCCTATCGCATCCGCCCCGCTGATCGTCACGATCTTGACTGGCTGGTTCATTGCAACGCCTCGATGGCGCACGAGACCGAGGGCAAGCCACTCGATCCGGCAACCTTGCGCGCCGGCATCGCGGCCGGACTCGCCGATGCCAGCAAGGCGCGCTATTGCATCGCGATGCACGACGTCACGCTGGCCGGCGCGGAGACCATCGGCGTGCCGGTGGGTACGTTGATGCTGACCACGGAGTGGAGCGACTGGCGCAACGGCGACTGGTGGTGGATCCAGAGCGTCTACGTGATGCCGGATCATCGCCGCCAGGGCGTGTTTGCAGCCTTGTACCGGCACGTGGAACACGTTGCGCGCAAGACGGATGGCGTCATTGGTCTGCGCCTGTATGTCGAGAAGGAAAACGAAAACGCGCTGGCGACGTACTCGGCGTTGGGCATGCGTGATGCCGGCTATCGATTGTTCGAGGCGGAATTCCAGTGACGAGGAATTTGTCCCACCGGGACTTCCTTCGGTCGTAGCAGCGCACCCGGGCGCGATGTGGCTTTACCGGTAGAACCAGTGCGTTTCTACAAGAACGCAAGCGCGGCGCGCGCGTCCGCTGCCTCATCGCAATGCACGAACGTCACCGGCACGCCATGCGCCTGCAGGATCGACGCAAGCTGCCGTTGCCGCGCCTCGAAATATTCGTAGCCGCGTTCGAGTTTTCTGGCGTCGTCGTCGGGCAAGCCAGCGGCGTAGCGCGCGCGCCACGCGTGCGGCGTGAACAGCGCCATCCGCGCCTCGCCATTGGCATAACGCACCAGCGGCTCGGGCAGCGCGTCCAGCCATGCCTCGGCATCCGGCACCAGCAATGCCGATTCCAGCAAATGCCAGGCATGCTCCAGCCCCTGGTTGCGATATTGCAGGCCGGTCATCGCGGCCAGGTCATACACCGTCAGGTAACGCGCATGCTCGATCTTCGCGCCGAATGCCTGCTGTGCGTGCAGCGCGGTGTCGGCCCTGGCCATGCCCAGGTCCAGCAGGTTGTCCTCCAGCGTAGCGTTGACGGCTGCCACGGCGGCGGCTTCACCGTCCAGCACGAACGGCAACACGCGCAACTGGCCGTCGCGCATCGCCTCGTCTGCGGCGAACATCGCAGGCACATCGCCGCGCGCATCGGCACCGAGCGCGATCACGCGCGGGCCTTGCATGCGCCCGGGCGCACGTGATCGCAACTCGTCGAGCATGCCGTGCAACGGCCAGCCCGGACGCAACGCCTCGGCCGGGTCGTAGTGGATCGCGGCCAGCACGAGGTCGAGGTCGCGCACGCCTGGCACCAGCAGGGCGAGGTCGCGGCCGAGCAGTTCGGCAAGGCTGGCGGCTTGCTCCTGGCCCAGTGCATCGCGCTGGATACGCGTGCCTGGCGCGCATTCCAGCGCAATCACGCCGGCAAATCGAGTGTCGGAGGATGTCGTCATCATCATGTCGGGTTGGTCGCGCACGCTTGCGGCGCTAAACTGCGACGCATTATGCCCATCGCACCTGCAGGGCTGCGTCGCACGAGGTGTCACGATGTTACAAGGCCGTCCCGTCGCCGTACTTGGCGGCGTCCGCATTCCTTTCTGCCGCCAGAACACGGCGTATGCCGATGTCGGCAACCTCGGCATGTCGGTGCGCACGCTGGGCGCGCTGGTCGAGAAATTCGGCCTGCACGGCCAGCAACTCGGCGAAGTGGCAATGGGCGCCGTCATCAAGCACAGCAGCGACTGGAACCTCGGCCGCGAGGCGGCGCTGTCGTCGGGCCTGTCGCCGCTGACGCCGGGCATCACGCTGCAGCGCGCGTGCGGCACCTCGCTCGACAGCCTCATCACCATTGGCAACAAGATCGCCATCGGACAGATCGAATCGGGCATCGGCGGCGGCAGCGACACGACCTCCGATGTGCCGATCGTGTACGGGAAGACGCTGCGCCGTCGTTTGCTGTCGATGGCGATGGCGAAGACGGCGAAGGACAGGCTGCTGGCGTTCAGGGGTTTCAACGTCCGTGAACTGAAACCGGATTTTCCCGGCGTCACCGAACCGCGCACCG
>JBBJNO010000202.1:0-2891 GCA_037720875.1 Luteimonas sp.
CCTAAGCGGCGACGATGTTCACGATCTTGCCCGGCACCACGATCATCTTTCTGATCGTCATGCCTTCGAGGAACCGGGCGACATGCGGCTCGGCCAATGCCGCGGCCTCGATGACTTCGTTCGATGTATCGATGGCGACCTCGATCGTGCCACGCAACTTGCCGTTGACCTGCACCGCCAGCGTCACCGCATCGCGCGCCAACGCGCCAGTGTCGACTCTCGGAAACGGGATGTCCTCGATCAGTGCCTGCGAATGACCCAACGCCTGCCACGCGGCATGGGAGAAATGCGGCGTGATCGGGTTGATCAGCAACACGATCGTCTCGAATGCCTCGTGGCGCACCGCGCGACCCTCGTCGCTCATATCGATGAATTTGCTTAGCGCATTCAGCAGTTCCATCAATGCGGCGATAGCGGTATTGAACGAATAACGACGACCGTAATCGTCCG
The DNA here is from genome assembly GCA_037720875.1 of Luteimonas sp. Classification (GTDB taxonomy): domain Bacteria; phylum Pseudomonadota; class Gammaproteobacteria; order Xanthomonadales; family Xanthomonadaceae; genus JALYOU01. The sequence goes on from JBBJNO010000202.1 coordinate 451, forward strand.
AGACCTTGGCGATGGTTTCGTGGATGTGTCGACGCATCGTCTTCTGCGTGGCATTCAACGCCGCAGGCTCGACTTCCGGATGATCCGGCTGTGCGACATGCGTATGCAGGTCGCGCCACAGGCGGCGCAGGAAACGCGCCATGCCTTCGACGCCGGCCTCGTTCCATTCCAGCGACTGTTCCGGCGGCGCGGCGAACATCGAGAACAAACGCACGGTGTCCGCGCCGAACTTGTCGACCATCAGCTGCGGATCGACGCCGTTGTTCTTCGACTTCGACATTTTCTCGGTGGCGCCGATCCGTACCGGTTGGCCATCGGTCCTGAGATGCGCGCCGACCACATGTCCACGCGCATCACGTTCGATTTCGACATCGGCCGGGTTGATCCAGTCCTTCGCGCCGTTGTGGTCTTCGCGATAGAACGTGTCGGCGATGACCATGCCCTGCGTCAGCAGATTCGTCGCAGGCTCGTCGGAAGTCACCATCCCCGCGTCGCGCATGAGCTTGTGGAAGAAGCGGAAATACATCAAATGCAGGATGGCGTGTTCGATGCCGCCGATGTACTGGTCCACCGGCAGCCAGTCATTGGCGCGCGCATCGACCATGTCGTTCGCGTGGGGGGATGTGTAGCGCGCGTAATACCAGCTGGACTCCATGAAGGTATCGAAGGTGTCGGTCTCGCGTTCGGCCGCGCCGCCACATCGCGGGCAGGTGGTCTTGCGCCATTCGGGGTCGGCCTTGATCGGCGAACCGGTGCCCATGAATTGCACGTCTTCCGGCAGCAACACCGGCAATTGGTCCTCGGGCACCGGCACCGCGCCGCAACCGGCGCAATAGATCACCGGGATCGGGCAGCCCCAGTAACGCTGGCGGCTGACGCCCCAGTCGCGCAGGCGGTAATTGACGCGGCGCGCATCCCGGCCTTGCGCCTCGAAGCGCGACGCCAGCGCATCGAAGGCCTGCTGGAAATCGAGGCCATCGAACTCGCCGGAGTTCACCAGCCAGCCGCGCTCGGTGTAGGCGCTTTCCTCTGCGATGCGACGCTGAAATTCCTCGACGACCTGCACCGCCGCGCCGGTGTCGTAGACATCGATTGACCCGGATTCACCGAGCGCGGCGCGCATCGGGTCATCGTGATTGGCGAGGTGCGAAACAATTTCCTGCATCGCGTCGCGCACTTCATCGGGCACGATCACCATCGTGATCGGCAGATTGTATTTCTGTGCGAATTCCCAATCGCGCTGGTCGTGGCCCGGCACTGCCATGACCGCGCCGGTGCCGTAACCCATCAGCACGAAGTTGGCGACGTAGACGGGGATCTTTTCGCCACTGACGGGATGCAGCGCGCGCAGGCCGGTGTCGACGCCACGTTTTTCCTGCGTTTCGAGTTCGGCTTCCGACGTTCCGCCCTGTTTCAGCTCGGCGATGCGCGCCGCAAGTTGCGGATCGGATGCAGCGGCCTTGAGCGCCAGCGGATGTTCGGCCGCGATCGACAGGAACGTCACGCCCATCAACGTGTCGGGACGCGTGGTGAACACCGTCAACGACTTGTCTTCGCCTTCCACATCGAAGGCAATCTCCAGCCCTTCGCTGCGGCCGATCCAGTTGCGCTGCATGGTCTTGACCGAATCAGGCCAACCCGGCAGCGCATCGAGCCCGTCAAGCAGTTCCTGCGCGTAGTCGGTGATGCGCAGGAACCACTGCGGGATCTCGCGCTTTTCCACCACCGCGCCGGAGCGCCAGCCGCGGCCGTCGATCACCTGCTCGTTGGCGAGCACGGTCTGGTCGACGGGATCCCAGTTCACCACCGCATTCTTGCGATACGCCAGGCCTTTCTTCAGCAGCCGCACGAACATGCGCTGCTCGTGCACGTAATAGTCAGGGCGGCAGGTGGCGAACTCGCGCGTCCAGTCGATCGCATAACCCATCGTCTTGAGCTGGGCGCGCATGTGATCGATGTTGGCGTAGGTCCATTTCGCAGGCGCGGTGTTGTTCTTGATCGCCGCGTTCTCGGCCGGCAGGCCAAACGCATCCCACGCCATCGGCTGCAGCACGTTGTGCCCGGTCATGCGCTTGTAGCGGCTGATGACGTCGCCGATGGTGTAGTTGCGCACATGGCCCATGTGCAGCGCACCGCTGGGGTACGGCAGCATCGACAGGCAGAAATACTTGGGCTTGGTCGTGCTCTTGCCGAGCGAGTCGCTCTTGCCGAGCGAGGCCTCGCTGACCTCGAACGCGCGGGTGTCGTCCCAGAACTGCTGGGCGGCGGCTTCGATGGCCTTCGGGTCGTACGTGGCGGGTTCGGCGGACACGGGGGCAACTTGCGGGTGAAAGGAGATGAAGCCTACCCCAGCGCACAAACGCCGCCAATGTTCGGGCTATGCTCGACGCGTGCAATCCCGCTGCCTTCTGCTCTTGTAGGAGCGCACCTGGGCGCGATGG
>JBBJNO010000202.1:2911-4896 GCA_037720875.1 Luteimonas sp.
CGCTCCTACAAAATCAAAGCCCCGTAGACCAGTTTTCGCTGTTGAGAGCCGATGCGCCTCATCCGGGCTACGAATTCCCACGAAAAATTTGCAATGAGGACCACCATGAAGCGACCCATCATCGCGATGCTATTGCTGGCTGCCCTGCCCGCCCATGCGGCGACCACTGCCTTGTACTGCGGCAAGGTCTTCGACAGCCGCAGCGGCAAGATGCTGGGGCCGCACACGATCGTGGTCGAGGGCGGCAAGGTCCTTGATGTCCGCGCAGGCAAGGCGCCCATCGCCGACACCGCCGTCATCGATCTCGGCGAGCGCACCTGCCTGCCCGGCTGGACCGACCTGCACGTACACCTTGGCGGCCAGTCCAGTCCGCAGAGTTATTCCGAAGGCTTCCGCCTGGACCCGGTCGATTTCGCCTTCCGCGCCGTTGGCTATGCCGAAAAGACCCTGATGGCAGGCTTCACCAGCGTGCGCGACCTGGGCGGCGACGTGAGTCCCAAACTGCGCGATGCCGTCAACCAGGGATTGCTGCGCGGGCCGCGGATCTTCGCCGCCGGCAAATCCATCGCCACCACCGGCGGCCATGCCGATCCCACCAACGGCTACAACTCCGAGCTGTCGCACCTGCTCGGCCCGCCCGGCCCCACCGAAGGCGTGGTCAACAGCATCGATGACGCGCGCCAGGCCGTGCGCCAGCGTTACAAGGAAGGCAGCGACGTGATCAAGATCACCGCGACCGGCGGCGTGTTGAGCTACGCAAAGTCCGCCGATGCGCCGCAGTTCACCGTCGAGGAGGTGCGCGCGATCGTCGATACGGCGAATGACTACGGTTACAAGGTCGCCGCGCACGCACACGGCACCGAGGGCATGAAGCGGGCGGTGCTGGGCGGCGTCACCAGCATCGAGCACGGCACCATGATGACCGACGAGATCATGACGCTGATGAAACAAAAGGGCACCTGGTACGTGCCGACGATCTATGCCGGACGCTTCGTCGCCGACAAGGCCAAGATCGACGGCTATTTCCCCGAGATCGTGCGGCCGAAAGCGGCGCGGATCGGCGCGCAGATCCAGGCCACCGCAGCCAAGGCCTACAAAGCCGGCGTCAAGATTGGTTTTGGCACCGACATGGGGGTCGGCCCGCATGGCGATAATGCGCGCGAGTTCCTCTACATGGTCGAAGCCGGCATGCCGGCGGCGTACGCGTTGCAGGCGGCGACGATCCGTGCCGCGGAAGTGCTCGGCGTCGACGACCAGGGCGTGATCGAGGCCGGTAAACGCGCCGACATCATTGCGCTGGCGGGCGATCCCGTCGCCGACATCAACAACGTATTCAAGGTCGACTTCGTGATGAAGGACGGAACGATTTACAAACAGCCGGGAACCTCACAGCCATGAATTTGGAATGGGCCGGCTACATCGCCGCCGTGCTGACGACGGCGGCCTTCGTCCCGCAAGCTATCAAGACCATCCGCAGCAAGGACACGCGCAGCATTTCGCTGGGCATGTACGTGGTGTTCACCATCGGCATCGCGTTCTGGCTGGTGTACGGCATCGCGCTGCATTCGTGGCCGATGATCCTGTCCAATATCGTCACGTTCGGTTTGTCGGCCACTATCCTCGCGCTGAAGCTCAAGCACGGATGAGCACGCAGCGGCCCGCGCCGGCGGTATCAGCAACTGTCGAATGTCATGATGACCAGCGGCACAGTTCTTCACCGCAGTGCGTTCTGCATACTGCGCGGCATGGACGCAATTCGCACGCAACACCTCACGCGCCGTTTCGACGGCGAACACGGCGTCATCGATCTCGACCTGGTGGTGCCCGCCGGCGGCGTGTATGGATTTCTCGGGCCGAATGGCTCAGGCAAGACCACGACCATTCGCCTGCTGCTTGGCCTGCTGCGCCCGCAGGCGGGGAGCATCGCGTTGTTCGGCAAGACGGCGAACGCCATCGGTGCAGGCGCGTTGAAGGATGTCGGCGCG
>JBBJNO010000203.1:0-4877 GCA_037720875.1 Luteimonas sp.
GCTCGCGGCTGAAGCCGCTCCTACCAAACGCAGGCATTTCCGTAAACGAACGGCTTGCGCGCAGCTTCTGGTTACAATTCGCGCCCGCACACTGCAGGCAAACGTGATGAAACTCGGTTCACTGAAGGAAGGCGGACGCGACGGCACGTTCATCGTCGTGTCACGCGACCTGTCACGCGCTGTGCGCGCGACCGGCATTGCACCGACGCTGCAACGCGCACTGGAAGACTGGTCCAACATCGCCCCGCGCTTGAACGCTTTGTCCGATGCATTGAATGCGGGCGATGCCGACGGCGCATTCGATCTCGATATCAACGCGCTGGCCGCGCCTCTGCCACGCGCCTACGAATTCGTCGATGGCAGCGCCTACCTGCCGCATGTCGAGCGCGTGCGCCGCGCGCGTGGCGCCGAGGTGCCGGAAAGTTTCTATGTCGATCCGCTGATGTACCAGGCCACCAGCGCCGGCTTCTACGGGCCGCGCGATGCGGTGCGTGTGGTCGATGAAGCGCAGGGCATCGATCTGGAAGCCGAGATCGTGGTGATCACCGACGACGTGCCGATGGCGGTGACACCCGAACAGGCCGCAGCGCACATCCAACTGGTCGGCCTGGTCAACGATGTCTCGTTGCGCAACCTGATCCCGGGCGAGCTCGCGAAGGGTTTCGGTTTCCTGCAGTCCAAGCCGCGTTCGGCGTTGTCACCGGTGTTCGTCACGCCCGATGAACTCGGCGAGGCGTGGAACGACAGCAAGCTGCACCTGCCGCTGCTGACCCATATCAACGGCGACTGGTTCGGTGCGCCGGAGGCCGGCGTGGACATGCAGTTCAACTTCGCCCAGCTGATCGCACATGCGGCGAAGACGCGACCGTTGTCGGCGGGCACCATCGTCGGTTCCGGCACCATCGCCAACGAGGACACCTCCAAGGGCGCATCGTGTTTTGCCGAAAGGCGCACCGTGGAGACACTGGAGTCGGGCGCGGCCATCACACCCTTCATGGCGTTCGGCGATGTGGTGCGCATCGAGATGCTGAACCGTGACGGCGATTCCATTTTTGGCGCGATCGAGCAACGCATCGAGCGACAGCCGATGCCCTGACTGCATGAACGTCGGAATTCACGTCACCAGCGGCCTTGCCGGCCAGCGTTAAGGGAGTAAGGTGTTCAGCGCCGCAGGCCAGTGCGGCGACCGCAGGGGGAGCGGCCGGTGAGCGATCGATTGCGTCTGTACTCATATTGGCGTTCCAGCGCCGCCTACCGCGTGCGCATCGGCCTGAACATCAAGGGCTTGCCTTACGACATCGCCCCCGTGCACCTGCTACACGACGGCGGCGAACAGCACACCGGGGCTTACCGGGTCGCCCACCCGCAGGGCATGGTGCCGGTGCTGCAGCACGGCCATCGCATGTTGCGGCAATCGATGGCGATCCTCGAGTACCTCGATGAAATGTGGGTACAGCCGGCGCTGCTGCCGGCGGTCGCGCGCGATCGTCAGCGGGTCCGCGCCTTGGCGCAGCTGGTGGCCTGCGACATCCATCCGCTCAACAACCTGCGCGTGATGCGCTATTTCGAAAATACCTGGCACGTGCCGCAGAACGAGCGCGACGAGTGGATCCGGCACTGGATGGTCGAAGGACTCACCGCGTTCGAGGCCATGCTGGTCGATAACCCCTCGACTGGGCCGTACTGTGACGGCAGCATGCCGACCCTGGCCGATTGCTGCCTGATCCCGCAGGTCTACAACGCGCGGCGGTTCGGCATCGACCTGACGCCGTTCCCGCTGATCGAACGCATCGAACAGGCCTGTCTTGAGCTACCCGCGTTTGATGCCGCGCGCCCTGAGCTACAGCCGGACGCGCCTGCGAGCTGAGACGGCGTCAGGCGCTGCTCCAAGCGCACGGCGCCGTCAGCCGTCATTCGTCGCCGAACCCACGGGAGATCGCGGGCGCCGCGGCCTGAAACACGTCCGCGTACGGGTCGTGGGCTTCCTTGCTGCCCTCCGACAGCCGGAACTTGAGGTTGAGGCCGTCGCGCGAATCGGCCGCGCGCAACGCCTCTTCCATTTCGATCTTGCCTTCCTTGTACAGGCGGAACAAGCACTGGTCGAAGGATTCCATGCCTTCCTCCAGCGACTCCTCCATGGCCTGCTTGATCTCGTGGATCTGGCCGCGCCGCATCAGGTCGCGGATCATTGGCGTGTTGATCAGCACTTCGGATGCGGGCAGGCGGCGGCCGTCCACGCCGGCGACCAGGCGTTGCGAGAACACGGCCTTGAGGTTCAGCGCCAGGTTCATCAGCACGTTCTTGTGCGCGGTTTCCGGGAAAAAGTTGAGGATGCGCTCGAGCGTCTGGTCGGCATTGTTGGAGTGCAGCGTGGCCAGGCAGATGTGACCGGTCTCGGCGAACGCGATCGCCGCCTCCATCGTGGTCGCATCCAGGATCTCGCCGATCAGGATCACGTCCGGCGCCTCGCGCATCGCGTTCTTCAACGCGTTGTGGAAGCCGTGCGTGTCGAGGCCGACCTCGCGCTGGTTGACGATCGATTTCTTGTGCCGATGCAGAAATTCGATCGGATCCTCGATGGTGAGGATGTGCCCCGAGGTATTGGAGTTGCGGTGGTCGATCATCGATGCCAGCGTCGTGGACTTGCCCGATCCGGTGGAGCCGACGATCAACACCAGCCCGCGCGGGGCCATGATGATGTCCTTGAGCACCTGCGGCAGCTGCAACTCCTCGATCGTCGGGATCACGCTGCGGATCGAGCGGATCACCATGCCCAGTTCGCCGCGCTGCTTGAACACGTTGACGCGGAAGCGGCCGGTGTCGGCAATCGACAGCGCCATGTTCAACTCCAGGTCGCGCTCGAACGACGCCACCTGGCCTTCCTCCATCAGCGAATAGGCGATCTTCTTGACCATGCCAGCCGGAAGGCCGCTATTGCCCAATGGATACAGCTTGCCTTCGATCTTGATGTAGATCGGAGCGCCGGTCGTCAGGAACATGTCCGACGCGTTTTTTTCCGTCATCAGCTTGAGGAAGTAGCCAATGTCCATACGCAATTCCCCGGTTCAGCAACGCCCATTGCATGCGCGTCGCGGGCTACACACAATGAACGCGTCGTCCCCAACGCAGCGGCCAACCATGTCCTCCAGCTTCGCACAAATCCGCGCCGGCCTGCATGTCGTGGTTCTCGGTTGCGCACTCACGGCTTGCGCCACGCTGCCGCCACCGACGGGTGAGTTGTCCGCGGCGCAGCAGGCGGTGTCCCGCGCCGACCAGGCCGATGCCGATCAGTACGCGGCCGATGCCTTGTCCGCGGCGCGCTCGGAACTGGCGCAGGCGCAGGCGGCGATGGGCAACGGCCGTGAGGATGACGCGCGCCGCTTCGCACTCGCAGCGGCCGCCGATGCCGACCTGGCGTATGCCAGGAGCCGGGAGGCGTCGTTGAATAACGAACTGGCCCAGCGACGATCGGAAATTGCCGACCTGCGCCGACGACTGGGCATGGAGGGCGGGCAATGAAGCATGTCGATGGGGTTCGCGGCGCGATCGCCGTACTGTTGCTTGCAACCGCCGTGCCGGTCTTCGCGCAACAGGCGCCGGACAATGTCGTCAGCCTCAACCAGCGACTGATGACGCTCGATGCGGATGCGCGCACGAGTGGCCTCGCGTCATACGAGCGCCTGCAGGCACGGCAATCGATCGATGCACTGGCGGCTGCGCGCAGCCGTGATCAGGGCAGCGCGTTGTATGTGGCCGAGCGCCGCGTCGAAAGCGCCGAAATAGCCGTACGCACCGAAGCCGCGCGCCGTGAAATCGAACGGCTGGACCGGGAGCGCAGCGAGTTGCTGGTCGAAGCCAGCCGCCGCGATGCCGAGCTGGCCCGGCAGGAAGCCGAACGCTTGCGGATCGAAGCCCAGATCCAGCTGGAGGAAGCCACGCGCTTGCGGCAGGCGGCCGCAGAGGAATCGCTGCTGCGGCAGGAGGCCGAGGGCGTGCTTGACGACGTCGCCGGCGATCAGGCGGCCAAACTCAAGGCGGCGCGCGCGCGCGACGCGGAGTTGGCGAAGAAGGAAGCGGAGTTGTTGAAGGCCGGGGGCACCAAGCCCTCAACCAAACCCAAGACGAAACGATGAACCGGATTTATTCAATTAAATCAGCCGTTTGCGAATTTTTTCGCCATGGCATTAGCCCGGCGCACGCGCAGGATTAGCCACTGCGTTCAGGGTTATTGGCCAGTCCTCATCCCCAAATCAACCACTTGCGCCATACGCTTGCCGGCCCCGGAGCGGAGGAGTAGGGTCGGTCATCCAGACGGCTTTCATCCGTCCGGCCAGAGCCCAGACCATGACGCACGCGCCAGATCCCCAGGAGCAAGCCGCCGGACACGAAGTCCGGGCGGACGCTCGGGGACGAGACGTCCGCGACATGCGCCTGGTTGATCCGCTCCCCCGTGACGCCCCGTGCCACTCCCGGCCGGGGCGTTTGCATTTGTGCTGAAGGAGGCGTCCATGTTTGAAGAGCAATCGCAAAACGATATCGAGGCCATGATGAAAGGCAACCCCGAATTCCGGCAGCTGTACCAGCGCCACAAGGAACTCGACAAGAAGGTACTGGACGCGGAACTCGGCGTGTTGCCGATCGACGACACCCTGCTTGCACAGATGAAACGCGAAAAACTCCACGCCAAGGATCGCCTGACCAGGCTCTACCAGGACACGCGCTGATTCAACTGCCGCGGGCGGCGATGGCCACCTCGTCGGTTGTCGCCGCCCGCGTCATTGATCCAGCGTTACAAGCAAGCCCGCCACCGTGCGGGCTTTTTTGTTTCAGGAAGCTCTGATCAAGTCCGCAAAGGACGCCAAAGACGCAAAGAACAT
>JBBJNO010000204.1:0-4872 GCA_037720875.1 Luteimonas sp.
CTTCGCCGGCCGGCTGCGCGTGTTCGACGTCAGCAAGTGGATGAGTGCCAAGCCGCCGCCACGTTCACCATTGCCGCCGCTCGATGGAATCCTGACCACGCCAAGCCTGAAGATTTCAGGCGCGCAACTGGAAGGCGTCGAGATCACGTTCGACGATCCGGACGTCCCGGCGATCGAACCAGCGCCATGACCGGACAGCACGACGACGACTTCGCGACACGATTGCTGTCCTGGTACGACCGGTCCGGCCGCCACGACCTGCCGTGGATGCATCCGCGCACGCCGTACCGCGTGTGGCTGTCGGAAATCATGTTGCAGCAGACGCAGGTGCGCGTGGTCATCCCGTATTTCGCGCGGTTCGTGGCCGCGTTTCCAGCACTTTCGGAGCTCGCCGCTGCGCCACTCGATGCTGTCCTCGCGCAGTGGTCGGGACTCGGTTACTACGCCCGCGCACGCAACCTGCATGTTGCCGCGAAGCAATGCGTGGAATTGCACCACGGCAACTTGCCCCGCGACTTCGATGCATTGATCGCCCTGCCCGGCATCGGCCGCAGCACGGCCGGCGCGATCCTGGCGCAGGCTTGGGGCGATCGTTTTCCGATCCTCGACGGCAACGTCAAGCGCGTGCTGTGCCGCTATCACGGTATCGAAGGCTGGCCCGGTTTGCCGGCCATTGAAAAACAGTTGTGGCACCTCGCCGACTCACACCTGCCTATGCAACGGCTCGCCGATTACACGCAGGCGCAGATGGATTTCGGCGCGACGTTGTGCACGCGCCACGATCCGGCGTGCGTGTTGTGTCCGCTGCAGAATGAGTGCGTAGCGTTGCGCGAAGGCCGCGTCGCCGAACTGCCGACCCCCAAACCCGGCAAGCCATTGCCGGAACGCCGCGCAATGATGCTGTGGGTGCAGGACGACCAGGGCCGCGTCCTGTTGCAGCGTCGCGCGCCGACCGGCATCTGGGCGTCGCTGTGGTCGTTGCCCGAAGCAGAGGATCACGACAGCGCACGCGACTGGTTCGCGAGACATCTGCATGGCGACTACGACCACGCCGAACCACTCCCCACCATCGCGCACGGTTTCAGCCACTACCGCCTGCACATCCAGCCGCTGCGCTGGCGCGCGATCCGCGCCAGGGCGATAGTGCGCGATAATGACGAACTACGTTGGATCGCGCATGACGAGCTGCAATCGCTGGGATTGCCCGCGCCGGTTCGCACACTTCTGCACACACCTTGATTGAGCACACACTGATGCCACGCACTGTCTTCTGCGAGTACGAGCAACGCGACACCGAAGGTCTCGACTACATGCCGTGGCCGGGCGAACTGGGCAAGCGCGTGTTTAGCGGCATCGGCAAGACGGCGTGGTCAGCATGGTTGGCGCACCAGACCATGCTGATCAACGAGAACCGGCTGTCGCCGCTCGATCCCAGGCACCGCGCGTTTTTGCAGACCGAGATGGAAAAATTCCTGTTCGGCGGCGGCGCAGAGAAGCCGGCGGGCTATCAGCCGCCGGATGAGTCATCTTCGATGTGATCAATACAATTACGACGATTCATCCCGATAAGAGCGGAGCTTGCTCCGCTGGCTTTTGCATCAAACACAAAGCAGCGGAGCCAGCTCCGCTCTACAAAAGCGGTTGCCAGGACTTGTCGGGTTTAACTCGAACCAGCGCTATCCCGCGCCTTGCGGAACGCCACCATATCCACCTCCCGGATCTCCTCGATCCGGCAAGTCAATCGCGGATCGGCGATGGTGACGCGATCGAACCCGGTGCTCACGCGCCCCGCCTGCGAGGAAATCCCGATCGCCGCGGCGCCATGGTTGTAATCGAGGCACGGCCCTGACAACTTCATCAGGTAGACATTGCGCGGCGTCATGGTCAGCAGCAGGTGCTGGTCATCGACGCTCTCCCATCCGATCGGATTGCTGTAGCGGATGTCCGTGAGCGGCGCGCCGGCGTGCGACTGATACAGCGCCAGCCGTTGGGTGTCGCGCATGCCGCCATTGGAGGCGCAGGCCGACGCCAGCATGGCCATCGAACATGCGATCAAGACTGAGGAATAGCGTTTCATGACGGCCTCCAGGAATGTTGAAAAAAGTGTGTCGCGCCTGATGATGCGCGCCTGGAATACCGCCGCAACCCGCCAAGTGACAGGCATTCAGCCGCTATTCGGCTTGCCTGAATTGCCCGCGCTCCGTATCATTCCGCCCTTCGCATGGCGCCGCCCATGCGCGTGGCCGGGTAGCTCAGTTGGTAGAGCAGGGGATTGAAAATCCCCGTGTCGGCGGTTCGATTCCGTCCCCGGCCACCATTTTTAAAGGGTTTCAGCGGATCAAGACCTTTGGGTCTGTTTTTGTGTCCGGCGTGTGTCCGGCCCATTGCCCAGATACCGTCACCAACGAATTGCAAGAACTGCAAAATTGCTGACAGTCAAGCCTTGCGCACTTGTCACTGAGCACGCAGCCTTGATTGCATTGAACTACGAAAGATTTGATATGGCACTGCTCTATCCGCCCTCTGTCGGCGAAATTTACATGTGCGCCTTTCCGGAGTGCTTCAAGGAACCAGAAATGGTCAAGACGCGCGCAGTGCTCATTGTTAGTCCCAAATGCGATGGACGGCGTAGGCTCTGGACTGTCGTGCCTCTCAGCCTCACTACACCTAATCCGATTCGTTCGTATCACTGTCTCGTGCCCGCTCGTTTTATGCCGAAGCCCATGCAGGCGACTGGCGGAGATCGATGGGCGAAATGCGACATGATTTATGCCTTTTCCCAGGACCGCCTAGAGCTATGTAAAGGACACAGGGATCCTTCGACCGGAAAGAGAAAGTACGAGAAGGGCAAAGTAGACCTGGAACACATACAAATAGTCAGGCGGGGTGTTGCAGCGGCATTGGGGATAGATAGTGCTTTATTTGAATAATCATATATTTATCAAACACTTGCGTTCCATCTAATTGCAGATTAGCCTGTTGACAATTAGGCAGACGCCCCCCATTATTCCTCTCGTTCTCGTCGGCCTTTGTGCCGGCTTTCGAGACTGCCGCTAGGCCGAAAGGTAGTAACGGCAGCAAGGTCAGGGAGGCGATACCAAGCTCCCTGACCTTCGTTTCGGGCCCCGCTTCGGCGGGGCCTTTGTTTTTCTGGGGTCCTCGGGATCCCGCCCTGCCAGCGTCAACCAGTCCTTGCCATAGCTCTACGGGCTGCATACCCCGTCTGTCGTGCAATTTGATCATTAGTCCTACGATCCAATGTGCCCTGCACCGAAATGTTGAGCGTTTGCTGGAATCCGCCGCTGTTACTCCGTGTCTGAGACAATGGTGTCAGGGACCAATGGCACTACCTTAAGCAAGGAAGTGCGCTGCCCGGGAGAGTGAAAAGTGGGCTGAGAGCCACGCGGGCCGTTATTCTCCGGGGGTCGAAGCCACGTTGAATACGGTCGGAGGATCAGCCCTGATGCAGACTACCAAAAAAACGCCTGCGCGCAGCCGTGGCGCAAGAGCGCGTGTTGTTGCGCTGCGGCGCGCATGACAAGTTGCTCCGGGTCTTGTCAGATGAGCGGCTAGATGGGCTGGTGGCCCGCGAAGCCGGCGCACATCGCACGCGTCTGTATCCGCCACGCGTCACCCTGGGTCTGTTCGTCGAACAGGTGATGCGGTCCGATGGGGCCTGCCAGGACGTTGTCGGCCGTCATCTGAGTCAACGCACAGCGCTGGGCCTGCCCGCGTCGAGCTTGAACACCGGCCCGTACTGCAAGGCGCGGCAGCGTTTGCCGCTGGCGTTGGTGGAATCGTGCGTGCAGGAAGTCGCTCGCGTGGCCTCGTCGGCACTGCCATCTCAGGCGCGATGGCAATCACGTCCGATCAAGTTGATCGACGGCACGACGGTGTCGATGCCGGACACACCGACGCTGCAAGCGCGGTTTCCCCAGCACAAGGGACAACCATCAGGTCTGGGGTTTCCGCTGGCGCGGATCGTGGGTGTGATCGATCTTGCAAGCGGTTGTGTATCGGACTGGACGGTGGATGCCTGCGCGGGCCAGGGCACGGCCGAACCGCAGCAACTGTGGCGTCTGCTGGATCGGTTCGATGCGGGCGATGTGGTCATCGCCGATCGTGCCTACAGTTGCTATTTCCTGCTGGCGGCGTTGCAGCAGCGTGGCATCGACTTCGTCATTCGGGAACATCAACTCCGGAAGAACGATCCGGCACGCAGCACGGTGCTCGGAGCGAACGATCGTTTGATCCGGTGGGATCGTCCGGTGCGTCCGACATGGATGGACGAAGCAACCTACGCAGCCGTGCCTGCCACCGTTCAACTGCGGGAGGTACGTGACGGCAATCGGTGGCTGGTGACGACCCTGTGCGATCCCCAAGCGGTCACTGCGCCACAGATCGGCTGGCTGTACTGCCAGCGTTGGCACATCGAGCTGGACTTCCGCGCGATCAAGTGCGTGATGCAGATGGATATCCTGCGTTGCAAGACCGTGGACATGGTGCTCAAGGAAATCGCCGCGCATCTGTTGGGCTACAACCTGATCCGTGCGGTGATGGGCGAAGCGGCTAAGCCCGATGGAATTGCGGTGCGGTGCTTAAGCTTCGCAGCGGCACGCCGCGCTACCGTTGTGTTCCAGGAAACCCTGCGGCATTGTCCGACGCGCGCTCATCGTGCCAGTGCGCGCTGCTTGATGCTGATGACCGTTGCCTACTGGCGCATTTCGGATCGACCCGATCGTATCGAGCCACGCGCCATCAAACGACGACCAAAACCACAACCGCTGTTGCGCATGACCCGTGCAATCGCTCGTGAGCAGCTACGTGCACAGCGTAGAGTCGCTTAAGGTAGTGCCATTGGTCCCTGACACC
>JBBJNO010000205.1:0-259 GCA_037720875.1 Luteimonas sp.
ACCCGCAAGCAGCCGTACGCGCAGCCATTCTGGTGGTGGGGGGTGCCGGCTACAGTGGCTCGCACATGGTCAAGCTGTTGCAGCAGTCAGGCTACACGCCTGTTGTCGCTGACGATCTGAGCAACGGACGCCGCGACGCCGTGCGCGATGCCCGGCTGCATGTCGGCGACATCGGCGATGCGGCGTTCGTCGATGCGTTGCTGCGCGACGTGCAGCCCGCCGCGGTGATGCACTTCGCCAGTTTCATCCAGGTCGGCGA
>JBBJNO010000205.1:269-4843 GCA_037720875.1 Luteimonas sp.
CTACCGCAACAACGTCGGCGCGACCCAGGTGCTGCTCGATGCGATGCGCGCGCATCGCATCACGCGTTTCATCTTCTCGTCGACCGCCGCCATCTTCGGGGACCCGGTGTATGTGCCGATCGACGAAGCGCATCCCAGGCAGCCGATCAATCCGTACGGCCGCAGCAAGTGGATGGTCGAGCAGATGCTGGAGGATTACGACACGGCCTACGCGCTGAAATCGGTGTGCCTGCGTTACTTCAACGCAGCCGGCGCCGATGCCGACGGCGAACTTGGCGAATGCCACGAACCCGAGACGCACCTGGTCCCGTTGCTGTTGCAGGTCGCGTCCGGGCGACGCCCGCACATCACCGTGTATGGCGACGATTACGCGACGGCCGATGGCACCTGCGTCCGCGATTACATCCACATCGAAGACCTGTGCAGCGCGCACCTGCTGGCGCTGGAACACCTGCTGGGCGGCGGCGGCAGCGGCCGCTACAACCTGGGCAACGGCAATGGTTTTTCCGTGCGCGAAGTCATCGATGCGGTGCAGCGCGTGACCGGCAAGGACATCGCCGTCGTGCATGGCGAGCGTCGTGCCGGCGACCCGCCCACGTTGGTCGCGGATGCGCGTCATGCGCGCGCGACGTTGAATTGGTCGCCGCGCTATCCAGACCTCGACACCATCGTGGCGCACGCCTGGGCCTGGGAACAAAAACACGTTGCATCGCAGGGTGGGTCTCGACCCACCGGCTTTTGCGTGTAGCGCGGCGGGTCGAGACCCGCCCTACGCTTGCGGCACACGCCGGGTTGATGAAGCCAACCTCAGCCTACGCTCCGACGACCGATGGCAATGACGCTTGCGAATGCGTCAATGACAGGAATAAATCCTCGTAGCGCTGATGCATCAATTCGCGGCTGTGCCGCGCCTTGGCCGTTGCGCGCGCGGCTGTGCCGAGGCGTGCGGCTTCCGCGGGCTGTTGCAACAAGGTTTCCAGCAGATCGGCCAATGCGGCGGGATCGCAGGGCGCAACCAATCGCCCATCGACGCCGTCATTGATCACTTCACGCACCCCCGGCACGCTGCTGCCGATGACCGCGCAACCCGCCGCCATGCCTTCGATCAGCGCCAGCGGCATCCCTTCGTAGTGTGTGCTCAACACGAAGATGCGATGCCGCATCAGCAATCCGGGCACATCGCGGCATAGGCCGAGGAATTGCACCTGGTCGCGCAGCCCCAGCTGCTCGACGAGTGCCTCGACGACGCGACGATGCGCCGCCTTTCCGCCGCCAGCGAACACCAGCGGCGGCTGCAACCCCCGTTCGCGCAACAGCGCAACCGCACGTACCAAGGTCGCATGATCCTTCTGCCTGGCGAAGCGCGCGGTCATGACGATGCCGGGGATGCGCCCTGACATCGCCGAGGCTTCGGCATCGGCATAAGCTTCGAGCCGGATGCCGTTCGGAATCGCAATGGTCTTGTCCGCGGGCATGCCCATGTCCAGCAGCCGCAATCGCACGCCTTCGGAACAGCCGACGATGCGCGCGGTGCGCCTGGCCAGCCACAGCGACTGCCTGAGCCGCCACGGCGTGTAGCGTTCGCGCGTGTTGTGTTCCACATGCACCAGGTGCGGCACGTGCGCCAGCAGGCCGGCGTAGCGTCCCCAGAGATGCTCGCTGAAGCCATGCGCGACCAGCACGTCCGGCCGGAATCGTCTGCACAGTTTCACCAGGCTCAAGATCGTCGCCGCGTGCGACCAGCCGGTGACGGTGGCCACGGGTGTGCCGGCGCGCTCGAGTTCGGCGATAC
Source organism: Luteimonas sp. (assembly GCA_037720875.1). GTDB lineage: Bacteria > Pseudomonadota > Gammaproteobacteria > Xanthomonadales > Xanthomonadaceae > JALYOU01. The sequence continues at coordinate 2,062 of JBBJNO010000205.1, forward strand.
GCGCCGGATCGGTGCGCCACTTGCGACGCAGCACCAGCAACGGCTCGATGCGCCGGCTGTCGTGTGCCGCCCTGCTGTCACGTGCGGCATTCACCAATGCGATCGCAACCTGCGTGGCGCCACCGGAGAATCCGCCGGTGACGAAGTGCAGGACGCGTATTGGCGCATCGGTGCTGATGTCCGGTCTGGATGTTTGATCGCGCATGTCGCCCATGCGTCGAAGTCTACCGCCTGGTTTCAACGCCAATCGCGATGTGCCGGCGATGCGTTGCCTATACTCGTGACTGATTCATCGGTTGATCTGCATGCCCCAGGCCCTGCCCTTGTCCGGCGTCGTCATCACCAGGAACGAAGGCGACCGCATCGCTCGTTGCGTCGCCTCGATGATGGCCGTGTGCGCGGAGCTCGTCGTGCTGGATTCGGGATCGACCGACGACACGGTCGCCATCGCCCGCAGCCTCGGTGCCCGCATCGAGCATCGCGAATGGCCGGGGTTCGCGGCGCAGAAAAACGCCGCGATCGCGCTGGCGACACAGCCGTGGGTGCTGTTACTGGATGCCGACGAGTGGCTGGAACCGCCCGCGCAACAGGCACTGCGCGATTTGTTCGCGGGCGACATCGAGCAGGCCGATGTGTGGCTGCTGCTGCGTTGCACGCGCTTCCTCGGCCATCGCCTGCGCGCCGGCAGTTTTGCGCGCGAGCCGATCCAGCGCTTGTTCCGCGCGCACCATCGTCATGTGCTGCAACCGGTGCACGAGTACCTCGACATCGCCGACAGCCGCGTACACGTGTCCGCCATCGTGCTCGAACACGACACCGCGCGTAACGCCGACGAGTATTGGGAAAAACTGCAAGCTTATGCGCGGTTGTGGGCGGCCGAACAGCAACGCCGTGGGCGGACTGCATGGCCGGGTCGCGGCATCCTGGCTGCTGTCGCCTACCTGCTGAAGAACGTCGTCGCCCGCGGGGGTTTCATCGACGGCGCGCCGGGTTTGCGCTTCCATTGGCTGCACGCACGCTACGCCAGACTCAAGTACGACCTGTTGCGTCGCGCGATTTTCTGAAATCCGATCCGGTCAAGACCCTGCTTTTTTTGAGCACAGGGCACCGGGCACCGGGCACTGTCAGGAGGTCAGCGGCCTGGGACGCGACGAGTCGGGCTCGGTAGTCCCGCCGTCAGGACATATCAACGGCAACCGAACGACGAATTCGCTGCCCATGCCCGCGCCTGCACTCGACACCCCCACCGAACCGCCGTGCATCTCGACGAGTTGGCGCACCAGTGTCAGCCCGATTCCGAGTCCGCCGTGAGACCGCTCCAGCGACTGGTCGGCCTGCGTGAACATGTCGAAGATGGCCTCCAGCTTGTCTTGCGGGATGCCGATGCCGGTATCCCGCACGCGTGCGATGGCTTCGCCCTCGTGCTGCTCGACCATCACCGTGATACGCCCGCCGGAGTCGGAGAACTTTGCGGCGTTGTTGAGCAGGTTTCCGAAGATCTGCACCAGTCGCTGCGGATCGGCGTGTAGCCACACCGGCTGTGGCGGTGCCGCGAACGTGAGTTCGTGATCGCCGCGCTGGATCGCCGGACGTACCGCTTCGACAGCCTCGTGGAGAACCGAGACCAGGTCCACCCGCTCGGTACGAAGAGCGATCTTGCCGCGGCTGATGCGGCTCACGTCCAGCAGGTCATCCACCAGGCGGACCATCTGGCGCACCTGGCGATCCATGATGCCGGTGACGGATTTGACCGCGTCCGGATCTCCACCCGTGAGTTGCAGGATCTGCACCGCATTGCTGATCGGCGCCAACGGATTCCTGAGTTCGTGCGCGAGCACGGCGATGAACTCGCTCTTCTGGCGATCGGTTTCCGACAGCGCGGCGGCCAGCGCGCTCAAGGCGTCGGCGGACTTCCGCTGCTCGTCGATGTCGGTGTTGGATCCGACCCACATCAGGATGTTGCCGGCGTCGTCGCGCAACGGCAGGGCGCGGCTGATGTGCCAGTGGTATGCGCCGCCGACATCCCGGAAGCGGTGCTGGAACTGGAAGGGTTCGCCCGTCTTCAGCGAGTGCTGCCAGACCCTGACGTTCTCGTCCAGATCGTCCGGGTGGACGAACTGCCGCCATCCCCAGTCGCGGATCTGCTCGAACGAGAGGCCGGTGTACGCCATCCACTGCGGATTGAAGTAATCGATGCTGCCGTCCGGCTTGGCGGTGAAGATCTTCTGCGGCATCGAATCCATGACGAAGCGCAACCGTTGCTCGCTTTCGATGCGCACGGTTTCGGCCCGATGGCGTGCGCTGACATCGAAGAACAATGCGGCGAATCGCCCGGGTTCCGGGCGGAAGGCGTGTACCTCGTACCAGCGGCCCAACACGGCGACTTCGCGCAGGAAGGTGGCGGGTTCGCCCGTCCGCACCACTTCGGCGAAGTCCTGCACCCATTCTGGTTCGGCACCCGGGATCACTTCCGACAGCAGATTGCCTTGCACCGCATCGCGCGACAGGCCTGTCATCTCCTCCCACGCGCCATTGAGTTCCAGATACCGCCAGTCCATCGCGTTGCCGGCGTCGTCGTAAATGATTTCACCAACGATGAACCCCTCGTGCAACCGTTCGAAGATGCCGGCCCACCGTGTGTCGCTTTCGCGCAACGCAGCCTCGGCGCGTTTGCGATCGCTGATGTCGCGCAGGTAGGCGGTGAACACGGGCGCGCCCGGCACGGGAATGCGCGTCACCGTCAGCTCGACCGGGAACTCGTGCCCGTCGGCGTGCAGGGCGG
>JBBJNO010000206.1:0-4819 GCA_037720875.1 Luteimonas sp.
TTGCTGTTGATGGGGGCGTTGATTGTCGGATTGAGCCGTGGGCTGGGCGTTCCGTGGGCGTTGTCGATGTCCATCTGCGCGGTCATCAGCCTGGCGGCGGCCGGTGTCGCAGCCTGGTACGGGCAACGCTATTTCGAACACACCCGCCTGCAGGCCACGCGCAGGCAACTGGCGCGGCTTGGGATCGGCGAACTGGCCGACTTCACCCCCGAGGCCGGCGATGCCGTGTCGACGCGCGAGGTCACCGAACGCGAGCCCGCCACCGATGCCGCGGGCAAGCCCTTGAAGGACGACCTCGGCGTCGATGTGACCCCGCCATGAGTGCGCACCATGAGTTTTGAGGACCTCATCGCCAAGGTCGACCAGGCCGAGAAGGCGCTGGAGGCCAACGAGCGCCGCGTCGCTGCGGACTGGCGGCAACTCAAGGGTTCCTGGCGCGAGGCGTGGACGCCGGGGCGAATCGTGCTGGCGGGATTGGTCACCGGGTTCTTCACTGGCCGCGCGCGGCCCCTCGGACGCGCCGGTGGCGGTGGCGTGTTGCAGATGATCACGGCACTGTCCGGTCTGTTCGCCGGCAGCAGCGCGCAAGCCGCGGCCGGGGAGGCGGAACACGCTGCGCACACCGCCGAACAAACCGCCGCCGCGGTGCCCGGCGTCGCAACGCACGCCGCCGCCCGGGATCTGGACGACATCCACTTCGTATGAACACGCCCGCAGACGACATGCCGGCGGCGGGCTTGCCGCCTGTGGCAATGCCAACGGCAGCTGCGCCGGTGGAATCTTCGTCAGCCGCAACCTTATCTGCCGCAGCCCCACCTGCTACAGACGCACCCGCCGCCGACGCACCCGTCACTGCCGCCGACATGGCCGTCATCGCCCGCCGGCGGCCGCGCGCATCGACCGCGATCCTGGTGCTGGCGACGCTGGCGGTCGGTTACACCTTGTGGGCGGCGCAGGCGCTGATCCTGCCGGTGTTGCTGGCGATGTTCTTCGCGCTGGTCGGCAACCCGATCATCCGCACGTTGCAGAAAATCTACGTACCGCGCTTCGTCGGCGCGCTGCTGGTGATCACGCTGGGCATCACCGGCATGGTGCTGCTGGGACGGCAGCTGATCGAACCCGCCGGCGACTGGATACAGCAGGTGCCGCGCGAGATGCGCGACATCGCGCCGAAACTGCGCAAGCTGACCGAGCCCATGCACGAGGCCAACAAAGTCGCCGAGAACATCGCGCGCGCCACCGAGGCCCCCGCCGACGGCAAGGAAGTCGTAGTGGTGCGCACCGAGGTCAACGATCCCTACAAGTCGCTGACCGCCACGCCAAAGCTGATCGCCTCCATCCTCGCCGTGGTGCTGCTGACGTTCTTCTTCATGATCTTCGGCCACAGACTGCAGCGGCATGTGCTGGCGCTGCTGCCGACGCGGCAGAAGATGCGCATCTCGCTGGACATCATGCAGTCGATCGAACGCGAGATTTCGCGTTACGTGCTGACCATCACCATCATCAACCTGGTAGTGGGACTGGTGTTAGCCGGTGCGCTGTACTGGCTCGGCGTGCCACTGCAGGAAGCTCTGCTGTGGGGCACGATGGCGGCGATATTGAACTTCGCCCCGTACGTCGGTCCGCTGATCGGCGTACTGGTGATGCTGGTGATGGGCTTCGTGACCTTCGACGAGTTGTGGTTGTCGCTGACGCCCGCCGCGATCTATCTCGGCCTGCACACGCTCGAAGGCCAGATCCTCACCCCGGTGGTGCTCGGCAAGCGCATGGCGCTGTCGCCGTTGATGCTGATCCTGGCGCTGATGCTGTTCGGCTGGTTGTGGGGGATCATCGGCCTGCTGCTGGCGGTGCCGCTGCTGGTATGCGTCAAGATCGTGCTGGCGCGGATCGGGGGCATGGAAGGGTGGGCGACGGTGCTGGAGTAGAAAAGGGAGTCGGGATTCGGGAAGACTAATCGCCAGGCTCGCATCCCAGTGCAAGCGGGGACCCATCTTGATCCTGCCCTTGCGCCTGTTTTTCTCGATCACCGTTCACGCCTTTCGATAAGCGCAGCATGCGCCGGACGGAAATCACGACCCAATGGCTTGGTCGACAAGCTGCAGGTTTGAGTCGCCACTTGCGACTTCCTTCGCTCCCCCAGACATCATTTCCTGCTTTATTCCGCGCCTTGTCCGGGTACGCCCTGCAGGCGCGCGATCCGGGTTTGCGCCTCGCGCAGCGTGGTCGGGGACACCTGCAGCGTGGAGCGCTGCAGACTGCCATCCTGCGCGACGAGATGGTTGGGGCCGTAGTCCAGCACGTTGCGGCCCGGTGACGGTTTCCTGCCTTTCTCGAGTGCAAGCTGCTGGTAACGCTCCGTGGACAGCATCAGCAAGTGGGTGCCGTGCAAGGGGCCGAGTTCCGAACTGACTGATACGAAACTTCCATCGGGTTGTCGCCCGGATTGCTGACGCACGGCAAGCACGTCGCCGACCTTGTTGTTGCCCTTCAGCACGGCGTCCACCTGCACGAATTCGCTGGAGTGGAACCCATCGCCCAGATCGGCGGCGTCGTCATGGCCGGTCGAATGCGCGATCACGATGTGGTCGGCCAGCAATGCGAAATCGTCGAACGTCGCGCCACCGCGGATGACGCGCAACATCGCGCCGACCGGATCGAGGCCACGCGCGCGCATGTAGGCGATGCCGGCCGGCGTGAATCCGAGCACCACCAGTTCCTGCGCGACATCGGTCTGCAGGGACTGCAGCAGGTCCTGGCGCAGTGCGTCGCTGAGCGGACGCTGCCCGCCAGGCGCTTCGAGCGGTGTCGTCGCGACCAGTCGTTCCATGCCACGCAACGCCTTCTGCCTGCCCCGGCGTATCAGCACACGTTCGCGTATCGCCTGTCGTTCGCGCGTCCGCTCGAGAAAGCCAGACACGGCAGTCGCGTCGTTGCGCACCGGCGGCAGGCGTGGTTTCGACAGGCGCATGACAACCACGATGGCAAGGGCCAGCACGATCACTGCGGCCACTGACAGCAGTCTCTTTCTGGATGTTGTTTGTCTGGCGACCATGTCGATGGCGTACTGTCGGCAACGTCGAAGCTGTAGCCCGAATGACATGAGCCAAAGGTGATGGCCGTCCCGTGCGCGAGCCGCAGATCGCACTGCGCGGTAAACTCGACGCGTGAGCTTCCCCATCCGCGCCATCACTCTCGACCTCGACGACACCCTGTGGCCGATCGCGCCGGTGATGCTGCGCGCCGAGCAGCAACTCGACGACTGGCTGCGCACGCATGTGCCGAACGCGGCGGAACGCTGGCCGATCGAGGCGATGCGCGTGTTGCGCGATCGCATCGCCGCACAGCATCCGTACCTCGCCCACGACTACACCGAACAACGCCGGCTGACGCTGGCGCACGTGTTCGCCGATTGCGATGAAGACGCCGCGCATGTCGACAACGCCTTCGCCACGTTCTATGCCGCGCGCAACCAGGTGCAGTGCTATCCCGATGCGATCGATGCACTCGCGCGCATCGCCGCGCGCGTTCCGATCGCAGGACTCACCAACGGCAACGCCGATCTGCGCGCGATTGGCCTGGACCATCATTTCGAGTTCAATCTCGGTGCGCGCGAACACGGCCAGCCGAAACCATCGGCGTGCATCTTCCACGCGGCCTGCGAACGGCTCGGCATCGAACCGGCGCAGGTGCTGCATGTCGGCGACGACATCGAGATGGATGTGGTCGGCGCCGCACAGGCCGGACTGCGCACGTGCTGGATCAACCGCGAACAACGCAGCTGGCCGCAGCAACGCATCCGTCCCGATCTCGAATGCGCGACACTCGCCGCGCTCGCCGACTGGCTTGACGCACACCCGGACTTCGCTATCCGACAACCCGGCTCCACGCACACGGCCGCCGCATGACCCTCCCGCATGGATTCACCAGCGCTGCCTCCGCCACAAAACCGCTGTACTGCGTGCAGCGCGCCGGCCTGGGCGGGTGGCGTCAGTCGCAGCTTCCCAACGTCGGCAGCTGGATCGATGCGCACACCTTCGATGCGGCGTCGGGCAGTTTGCTGCTGCTGCCCGGCGACGACGGCATCGCCGGTGCGGTGCTCGGCATCGGCGATCTGCTGGACCCGTTTGCATATGCGCACGCACCCTTCGCCCTGCCGCCCGGCGACTGGACACTGGCCGGCGAACTCGATGCCGAGGCGCGCAAGGCACTGCTGCTCGGCTGGGGCTTGGGCAGCTACAAATTCGCGCGTTACAAACAGCCAGCGCGGTTGCCGGCGCGGCTGGTCGTGGACGATGCCGATGCCGACGACGAAACCTTCGCCATCCTCGCCGCGTGCCTGCGCGTGCGCGACCTGGTCAACACGCCGACGCAGGACATGGGCCCGCAGCAGTTGGAAGACGTCGCGCGCGACATCGCCAAGACGCATGGCGCGCAGATCGACGTGATCACCGGCGATGCGCTGCTGCAACAGAATTTTCCCGCGATCCACGCTGTCGGCCGCGCCTCGCACCGCGCGCCACGTCTGATCGAACTGCACTGGCCCGGACCAGGCGGCAGTGACGCCGCGCATCCGCACGTCGCCATCGTCGGCAAGGGCGTGTGCTTCGACACCGGCGGCCTGGATATCAAGCCGGCCGACGGCATGCGCAACATGAAGAAGGACATGGGCGGCGCCGCCCATGCGATCGCGCTGGCGGAACTGATCATGGCGCGCAACTTGCCGCTGCGGCTGACGTTGCTGGTGCCCGCCGTCGAGAACGCGATTGGCCCGGATGCGTTTCGTCCGGGCGAAGTCATCGCCACCAAGATCAATGTCAAG
>JBBJNO010000207.1:0-4816 GCA_037720875.1 Luteimonas sp.
CGAAACCGCCGGCGGCGATCCAGCGCGCGGGCGGCGACAGCAGTCCGGGCCATGCCAGCAATACCACCGCGACCGCTAGCACAGCGATCCACAGCGCTGCCAGCAAGCCGCGCCACGCGCCGATCTCGACGTGGTCGAGTTCACGCCAGCGCTGCGGCAGCGTGCCGCCTTCGCGCTCGATCCCATGCCACAGCGGCCACGTACGCCATAACCCCAGCAGCGCCAGGCCCGCCGCCAGGCTCAAGCCGATCGCCGCGCCCAGGCTCCCGGTCTGCCGCAACGCCAGCAGTGGCCATGCGATCAGCCCCGCGGTCATCGCCAGGCCCGCGCCCCACAAGAGCCCCAGAACCAGCACGTCGTGCGACCAGCGGCGGCGATCGCCGGTTTCGCGGCTGCCGCGCCACCACGACACCGCCAGCGCGAATGCGGGTTGCGCGAGCCCGCCGCCAAGCGCGGCCGCGATGCCCCCGAAAGCCGTCAGCGCGCCCAGCGCAAGCCCGGCGAGGGCGGCAAGCACGGTGTTTCGATGCGAGCGACGCAGCTCAGACATCGCTGCCCCAGTCGTCGGTCATCGGGTCGCGGTCGCTGGCCGGCGGGAACTGCAGATGGAAGCCCCGCATCGCGAGGTTTTCACGAACCACGGCCGCATCCTCGGTGGCCAGCGTGCGTCCCGGCGTCAAGGCGACCTCGAGCACGAACTGCAGCGCGCCCAGCTGCGTGCGCAACGCGTCAGGCACGCGCGTGAAATCGTCGCGTGCCGCCAGATAAAGATAGGTGTCGGGCTTGCGCTGGCTCTTGTAAACGTAGGCGTGCATTGCGGCCACGATCGGAAACAACGTCGATTGTGTCGGAAAAGGCGGGGAGTGGGGAGTCGGGAGTAGGAAATCGGAAGAGCGGCCACTCTTTTGCTCGTCATTCCCGCGAAGGCGGAAGCGCTTTTCAACAGCGCAACTGGTCCACGCATGCCGATCAACTTTACGAAGAGCAACCCTGACAAGCTGACAACGTACGGGCATGGGTTCCCGCCTTCGGGGGAATGACGAGCAATCGCAAAAACAGATCAAGATAAAAATGGTCCCAGCTTGCGTTGGGATGACGAGCAAAAGCGTTCCGCTCTTCCGTCTCCCGATTCCCGATTCCCGTCTCCCGTCTCCCGATTTCAGGCCCTTCAGTGATACCCCGTCTCCGCCGTCACCTTCCCCCTGAACACCCGATACGACCACCACGTGTAACCCAGCACCACCGGCAGCAGCACCACCAGCCCGGCCAGCACGAACCCTTGCGACGATGGCGGCGAGGCGGCTTCCCAGATGCTCAGCGACGGGGGCACGATGTTGGGCCACATGCCCAGCACCAGCCCTGCGAACCCCAAGACAAAGAAACTCAGCGCCAGCAAAAACGGCGCGACGTCGCGGTGTTCGCGCATCGCCGCGCGCCACAAGGCGAACGCGTTCACCAGCGCCAGCAGCGGGATCGGCGACAACCACAGGAAATTCGCGCCCTCGAACCAGCGCGCCATGATCTTCGAGTCCAGGAACGGCAGCCACGCGCTCACCAGCCCCATGAACACCACCACCACCAGCACCAAGGGACGTGTCAGCATGCGCGCGATGAGTTGCATGCGGCCCTCGGTCTTCAGGATCAGCCATGTCGAGCCAAGCAGCGCGTAACCGAACGTGACCGCCGCGCCGGTCAGCATCGAAAACGGGCTGAACCAGCTAAACATGCTGTTGAACAGCGTGCCGCCGATGTACTTGCCTTCCTTCAACGGCATGCCCTCGACCAATGCGCCGAGGATCACGCCCTGCGCGAATGCCGCCAGCAACGAGCCCAGCGCGAACGCCGCGCCCCAGAACCGTTTGCCGCGCTGCGCCTTGAAGCGGAACTCGAAGGCGACGCCGCGGAACACCAGCGCGATCAGCATCATCAGCACCGGCAGGTACAGCGCCGACAGGATCAGCGCGTACGCCTTCGGAAACGCCGCCAGCAATCCGGCGCCGCCCAGCACCAGCCAGGTCTCGTTGCCGTCCCAGATCGGCGCCGCGGTGTTCATCATCAGGTCGAGCTGGTGCTCGTCCTCGGCGAACGGCGCGAGGATGCCGAGCCCGAGCACGAAGCCGTCGAGCAACACGTACATCAGCACGCCGAAACCGATCACGCCGAACCAGATGATGGGGAGCCAGTGTTCCACTCGTACGACCTCAGTTTGCGTTTACCGTCATTCCCGCGAACGCGGGAACCCAGCGCCTTGGCACTCGCCAATGATCTCCGGCCACAAATCATTCCAATACGGATTTGCCTCTTCGATCAATTCGATCTTCCAGCTGCGATCCCATTTCTTGATTCTTTTTTCGCGCAGGATCGCGGTGTCCATCGTGCATGAAGTTCGTACCAGACCAGTCTTGTGACGCCGTATTTGGTGGTGAATCCAGCAACAACATGCTCTCGATGTTGCCAAACCCTCGCTACCAGATCGCTTGTCACGCCGATATACAAGGTTCCGTTTCGATCGTTCGCCAATCAATAAGTAGACCGCTGGTTGCTTCACCATGAAGTCACTGGGTTCCCGCGTTCGCGGGAATGACGAGAAAAAACTAACGTCATGCGCCCTCCACCACCTTGTTCCCCACCGACAACGGCCGTGCCGGCGTCTTCTCGCCATCATCCGTATCCGGCGCCGGTTCATGCACTTCCGGGCCCTTGCGGATCATCTTGAACAGGTACCAGATCCCCGCCCCGAACACGATCGCGTACACGCACGCATACACGATCAGCGACGCCAGCACGCTGCCCGCGCCAATCGCCGTCGCTGCATCGGCGGTGCGCAGCAATCCGTAGACCACGTAGGGCTGGCGGCCGATTTCGGTCACATACCAACCGGACAGCAGCGCAATGAAACCTGCCGGAATCATCAGCGTCCATATGCGTAGCAACAGCCGCGACTCGAACAACCGTCCACCCCGCCACCGCCACAGCGACGCCAGCGTCAGCAGCAGCATCGCCACGCCCAGTCCGACCATCACCCGGAACGCGAAGAACACCGGTTTCACCGGCGGACGCTCATCGCGCGGCACCGAGGTCAGGGGCGGGATCTCGCCGTCGAGCGAATGGGTGAGGATCAGGCTGCCCAGTTTCGGAATCGCGATTTCGTAATCGTTGCGTTCGGCCTGCTCGTTCGGCCATGCGAACAGCACCAGCGGCACGCCGCCGTCATGGCTGCGCCAGTGCGCCTCCATCGCGGCGACCTTGATCGGTTGATGTTCGAGCGTGTTGAGTCCTTGCTGGTCACCCGCAAGAATCTGCAGCGGCACCGCGATCGCGGCGAACACGATCGCCAGTTTCAACATCCGCTGGCCCGCCTCGACATGCACGCCGCGGTGCAGGTACCACGCACTGACGCCGCCAATCACGAAACACGTGGTGATGAACGCGGCCAGCACCATGTGCGTCAACCGGTACGGGAATGAGGGATTGAACACGATCGCCCACCAGCTGGCCGGCTCGAAGATGCCCACGCCCGCCGCGTTGGTGACGATGGTGTAGCCGGCCGGCGTGTGCATCCAGCTGTTGGCCGAGATGATCCAGAAGGTGGAAATCAACGTGCCCAGCGCCACCATGCAGGTGGCAAAAAAATGCAGCTTGTGCGACACGCGTTTCCAGCCGAACAGCATCACGCCCAGAAAAGTGGCCTCGAGGAAGAACGCGGTCAGCACTTCGTAGCTGAGCAGCGGCCCGAGGATGTTGCCGGCGCGTTCGCTGAGCACCGCCCAGTTGGTGCCGAACTGGAAACTCATGACGATGCCCGACACCACGCCCATGCCGAACGAGATGGCGAAGATCTTCAACCAGAAGAAATAGAGGTCGCGCCACACCGCCTCGCGCGTGCGCAGCCAGCGCAGTTCCAGGAAGGCCAGCCAGCTGGCGAGGCCGATCGTGAACGCGGGAAACAGGATGTGGAAGGAGATGACGAAACCGAACTGGATTCGCGACAGCAGCAACGCATCCATGTGAACCGATCCCGCAGCGTGGGGGAGCGCCGCTGTGTGCATTGTGCGCCGCGTCATCGTGCGGGGCAAAGATGCACTGCTGCGAAGACGGGAACCTGTTTGCTCGGCATTCCCGCGAAGGCGGAAATCCAGTGACTTGGGTTCTGATGTTTTAACCGCCACGGCGCTGGATTGACCAGCTGCGCTGTTGAAAAGCGCTTCCGCCTCCGCGGGAATGACGAGCACGAGCATGCGTGACGCGTGGCCCACGCGCATTGCATGCGGGCTGCTACGCTGCCGCCACTTTGTCCCGCGAGTGCGTTCGATGCCCGTCCCCAGCTACCGACTGCTGTCGATTGCCGCGCTGTTGCTCGTTTCGATCGCCACCGCCAATGCGCAACCGGCAACCCCACTGACCCTCGGCCAGATCATGGCCGACCCCGAATGGATCGGGCCGCCGGTGGAAGACGCGTGGTGGTCGTGGGATGGGCAACATGCGCAGTACACATTGAAGCGCGATGGCGGCTCCATCCGCGACACGTTCCAGCAATCGATCGATGGCGGCATCGCCGTCAAACTCGATGGCGCCGCGCGCGCCGACCTGGATGCCGCGCAACCGGTGTTCGATGCGCAACGCGCGCGGATGGCGTTCGTGCGCAATGGCGATGTGTTCGTGCGCGACCTGCGCAACGGCGCGCTGACCCAACTCACGCGCACCGATGCCGACGAAGCGCGGCCGCAATGGAGTCGCGATGGCGGCCTGGTGTGGCGCGATGGCAACGACTGGTATCGCTGGAGTGGCGGCAGCGTCACGCAGGCGGCGCTGATCA
>JBBJNO010000208.1:0-2036 GCA_037720875.1 Luteimonas sp.
ATCGCCACGCTGCCGAAGGAAACCGGCTGCTTCACCTACGACTCCGGCTTCACCGCCACCGCATCGTGCAAGTCCGCGATCACCTACATCGATGGCGACGCCGGCGTGCTGATGTATCGCGGCTACCCGATCGAGCAACTGGCCAAGCATTCGAGCTTCCTCGAAGTGGCCTACCTGCTGATGCAGGGCGAGTTGCCGGACAAGGACGAGTTCGCGAAGTTCGAGAACGAAGTCACCCACCACACGATGATGCACGAGGCCTTCAAGGGCTTCCTCGGCGGCTTCCGCCATGACGCGCATCCGATGGCGATGCTGGTCGGCATGCTCGGTTCGATGGCCAGCTTCTACCACAACAACCTCGATTACGAAGATCCGGCCGAACGGCATCTGGCCGCGATCCGCCTGATCGCCAAGGTGCCGACGATTGCCGCGGCCTGCCATCGCTATTCGATCGGCTGGCCGTTGCGTTACCCGCGCAACAACATCCCGTACGTCGAGCGTTTCCTGCAGATGATGTACGAGGTGCCGAGCGAGCCGCTGGAACTCAATCCGGTCGCGGCCAAGGCGCTCGACCTGTTGTTCATCCTGCACGCCGACCACGAACAGAACGCATCCACGTCCACGATGCGCCTGGTCGGTTCCACCGGCGCCAACCCCTACGCTTGTGTCGCCGCTGGCGTGGCCGCGTTGTGGGGACCCGCGCATGGCGGTGCCAACGAAGCCGTGCTGAAGATGCTGGCCGAGATCGGCAAGCCGCAGAACGTGCAGTCCGCGGTCGACAAGGCCAAGGACAAGGAATCGGGTTTCCGCCTGATGGGTTTCGGCCACCGGGTCTACAAGAACTTCGATCCGCGCGCCAAGATCATCCGCGAGATGACCCACCAGGTGTTGAACGAACTCGGCGTCAACGATCCCTTGCTGGATGTGGCGGTGAAACTGGAGGAGGCGGCCTTGAAGGACGACTACTTCATCCAGCGCAAGCTCTACCCCAACGTCGATTTCTACAGCGGCATCATCTACAAGGCGTTGAAGATTCCCACCGAAATGTTCACGGTGATGTTCGCCATTGCGCGCACCGCCGGCTGGGTGGCGCACTGGCTGGAGCAGCAGCAGGATCCGGAAGCCAAGATCGGCCGCCCGCGCCAGATTTACACAGGCTATGACGCACGCGATTACGCTGCGATCGACAAGCGCTGATCCAACGGTCTGTTGCAACAATGAAACGCCTCGCATCGCGGGGCGTTTTTTATGCCAGGGACTTTGAGATACACATCAGTCGAGCAAAGGCGGACATAAACACGTGCCATCCACTTTTCACGCTCCGGCTTCGTAGCTTTCGATCTCATCCTCTGCCAGCAACTGCCGCAACTGCGCGATCGATGCACGCTTCATCGGTTTTTCGTCGACGCCTGACAACGGCGCCTGGCGCAGCGCGTCTTCCGGCAACACGGTGAGATCGAAGCTCAAATCTTCCGCGGTAAAGACCCACACCGGAAAATCTTCACTGCGCTCGCGATCCAGGCGGACGCGACGCGTACGCAGCTCTGCTGGAATGCGGCTGTCTTCGAGCAGGCGCGAGATGGCATCTGCGTCGTCGGTGTAAACATGCAACGCCACCGGTGAATGCGTGTCGGCGGTGCCATCCAATACCGGGCCGGTCAATCGCGGATCGAACCCGGAAAAAAAATCCAGTGCGCGCAGAGCGGCTTCACGACGTTGCCGTAAACCGGCCTTCTGGGTTTCGCCGTGAAAGAGCCGCTGGTACTGGCGCAACGCGTCTTCAATCTCGCGGTTGCGTGGCAATGACGCGTCGTCATGGATGCCGAGCCGCTCGGCAGCCTTTAATTTGGCTTGGTGGAAGTCGCGGATGCCGCCTTCGGCCATCAATCGCGCGGCTTCGTGGGCGAGGCGGTGACGACGTTCGCGGGTGCGGGTTTCGGCATGCTGGCGGGCGTGATGCATGGAACGCTCCCGTGTCGACACCAGGCCCGACTCTACAACGACTCTTTGAGGATGTGTAGGAGCGCACCTGGGCG
>JBBJNO010000208.1:2046-4783 GCA_037720875.1 Luteimonas sp.
CCGCTCCTACAAGAGCTAGAAGATGTCGAAAGCCTCTTCACGCACAGGCGCCGTTCCCTCGTCGCCGTAATCGACGTAACTCTCCATCTTGTCGAGATCTTCAGCCTTGACATACTCGACGATCCCGCCCGAACCTTCGGGCAGCAAACGGCCACCTGCGCCCACGCTGACCTTGACCATGCCGTCCGGTGGCACCAGTTCGGCGATCGGCACGTCCTTCAACGCCACGCGCATGTAGTCGATCCAGATCGGCAATGCGGCCTTGCCGCCGTACTCGCGATAGCCGAGCGACACGTTGTTGTCGCGGCCCACCCAGACGGTGGTCACCAGGTTGCCGCCGGTGCCGGAGAACCAGGCATCGCGATGGTCGTTGGTCGATCCGGTCTTGCCGCCGATGTCCTCGCGGCCCAGCACCTTGGCCGCCGTGCCGGTGCCGCGCTGGACCACGTCGCGCATCATCGAGACGATCTGGTAGGCGACGCGTTCGTCGATGGCGCGCGGCGCGATGACGGTGTCGGCGGGGAGCGCCGCAGGCGTCGGCCTGGGTTTGACTTCGACCTTCGCGCCCTTGGGATCCTTCACGGGTGCAGCGGAGGGTGCGGTCGAGCTCAGGTCGAAACCATCGACCGTGCCCGATGCCACCTGTGTGTTGCCCACCCGCTGCCTGCAACCGCGACAGGCGGTCGGCGGCTTCTCCTTGAAGATCAGCTTGCCGCTGCGATCCTTGACCTCGTCGATGAACCACGGCGTGATGCGCGAGCCGCCGTTGGCGAACACCGCATAGCCGCGTGCAATGTCAATCGGCGCCAGCGACGGCGTGCCGAGCGAGATCGACAGGTTGGGTGGCAGCTGCGCCTCGTCGAAACCGAAATGGCTGATATAGCGACGCGCGTAATCGACGCCGATGGCATCGAGCAGGCGCACCGAGACCAGGTTGCGCGACTGCACCAGCGCCTCGCGTAAGCGAATCGGGCCAACGAAACGGCCGCTGTCATTCTGCGGCCGCCAGATATGGTTGCGACGATCCCGGAAGACCACCGGCGCATCCAGCACGATCGAGGCCGGATTGAAGCCGCGCTCGAAGGCCGCTGCATAGATGAAGGGCTTGAAGCTGGAGCCCGGCTGGCGACGCGCCTGGGTGGCGCGATTGAACTTCTGGCCGGCAAAACTCGACCCGCCGATCAGCGCGCGCAATGCGCCGGTGTCGTATTCCAGCGACACCAGCGAGGACTGGCCACGCGGCAGCTGGTCCACCAGCCATTCATCCTCTTTCTCGCCGCGGCGGATGCGCGCCACGTCGCCGCGCTTGTACAGCGATGCGGGGCTGCGCCCGGCCCAGCGGCTGGCCGCCGCGGGCAAGGTGACTTCGGCGGCGTCGGCCAGCACCAGCACCGCGCTGCCGTCCTTGCCGGTCGATGCGACGATCGCTGGCACCAGCCCGGACTGCGCTGGCGTGCCGGTCAATCGGGCCGCGATCGCAGCGGTGTCCTCGTCGGCGGCCAGTTCGTAGTGCTTCTCGACCTTGCTGAAACCATGGCGGTGGTCATAGGTGCGCAGGCCCTCGCGCACCGCCTGGTCTGCCGCGGCTTGCAGGGTCGGGTCGATGGTCGTGGTGACGTGATAGCCCTTGGTGAGCACGTCGCCGCCGAACCGGGCGATCATTTCCTGCCGCACCATCTCGGCGACGTAGGGCGCATACACCTCGACCGGCCGCTCATGCGGGACGGCGTGCATGGTCTCCGCCTTGGCCTGGTTGGCCTCGGCGACGGAAACGAAACCCAGCCCGGTCATCCGTTCGACGATGTAGTCGCGACGGATGCGATTGCGGTCGGGATTGCTGATCGGGTTGCCGCTGGACGGGAATTTGGGCGTGCCGGCCAGCGTGGCGATCTCGTCCAGGGTCAACTGACTCAGGGTCTTGCCGTAGTAATACTCGGCCGCCGCGCCGATGCCGTAGGTGCGGTTGCCGAAGAAGCTCTTGTTGAGATACAGCTCGAAGATGATGTCCTTGGACAGCTCGCGCTCCATCTTCATGGCCAGCAGCATCTCGGCCAGCTTGCGGGTATAGCTGTATTCGGAGCTCAGGAAGAACTGCCGCGCCACCTGCTGGGTGATGGTGGAGCCACCCGGCACGCGCTTGTCCTTGGTGGTCGCCAGCAGCCAGATCGCCCGGCCGACACCCTTGTAATCGACGCCGTGGTGCTCGTAGAACCGTGTGTCCTCGATCGCGATGAAGGCTTGCTTGACCCGCTCCGGAACCTGCGAAATCTTGACCGGATAACGCCGGCTCTCGCCGAACAGCGCCATCAGGCGCCCGTCGTTGGCATAGACGTACAGGGGCTCCTGCAGCTCCACTTCACGGAGGCTCTGGACGTCCGGCAGCTTGGAGGACACCACGAAATAGAGTGCGGTGGCAGACAGCAGGCCAAGCAGGATGAAGCCGGCGGACAGGAGCAGCCCCCAGCGGAGAAAACGGCGAAAACGGGACATTGAGCCGGGAACTTCCGTTTGCAGGGAGTGTGGCCGCGGAGTATAGAGGGCGCGTGGGTAACACCGTTGACCGTCGCAGGGGTTTCCAGGCATTGGCGAGGCGATATCGGTCACAGGTCGAGCAATCCATGGGAGGGGGGGATTGCCAGACTGTGAAAAGTCCGTTATTTAATGTTCGTACGCAGCTTGTGCCCGTAACCGCACGTGGGGAAGGGGAAAAACCGTGGGGCTAGTCACGAAAGCTCAG
>JBBJNO010000209.1:0-2406 GCA_037720875.1 Luteimonas sp.
GTAGCAGACCAGATCGATCACGACATCCTTGCCGAAACGCTGGCGGAAGTCGTAGGCGAGTTCGGCGCAGAACACCACCGCTTCGGGATCGTCGCCGTTCACGTGCAGCACCGGCGCGCCGACCATCTTCGCCACGTCCGTGCAATACAGCGTCGAACGTGCGTCCTGCCGGTCGCTGATGGTGAAGCCCACCTGGTTGTTGATGACGATGTGCACAGTGCCGCCGACCGCGAAGCCGCGCGCCTGCGACATCTGGAAAAGTTCCATGACCACACCTTGGCCGGCGAATGCGGCATCACCGTGCAGCAGCACCGGCAACACCTGCTTGTGTTCGGTGTCGCCGCGGCGATGCTGGCGCGAGCGCACGCTGCCGACCACGACCGGATCGACGATCTCCAGATGCGAGGGATTGAACGCCAGCGCCAGATGCACCGGGCCGCCCGGCGTGTGGATGTCGGCGCTGAACCCCATGTGGTATTTCACGTCGCCGGTGTGTGCGCGATCCACATGCTGATGGTGCTCGAACTTGCCTTCGAACTCGTCGAACAACTTGCGCGGCGACTTGCCGAGCGTGTTGATCAGCACGTTGAGGCGGCCGCGATGCGCCATGCCCAGCACGACTTCCTTGACGCCTTCGCCACCCGCGCGCCGGATCATGTCGTCGAGCAGCGGGATCAGCGCATCGCCGCCTTCCAGCGAAAACCGCTTCTGGCCGACGTATTTGGTGTGCAGGTAACGCTCGAGGCCTTCGGCGGCGGTCAGGCGCTCGAGGATGCGGCGCTTGTCGTCGTCGCTGCGCTTGAAGTCGCCACCGGCCGTTTCCAGTCGTTCGTACACCCAGCGCCGTTGTTCGACATCGGTGATGTGCATGAACTCCGCGCCGATCGGGCCGGTGTACGTTGCCTTCAGCAGTGCCAGCAGGTCACGGAGCTTCATGCGCTCGTGGCCGCCGACGCCGCCACTGCCGAATTCGGTGTCGAGGTCGGCCTCGGACAAGCGATGGAACCCGATGGCCAGATCCGGTGCCTCGTTCTTCTCGAGCATGCCAAGCGGGTCGAGATCGGCGGCGAGATGGCCGCGCGAGCGATAGGCGATGATCAGTTTGCCGATGGCGAAATCACGATCATCGCTGCTGGAGACGGCCGGCGTGGATTTGCCATTGGCGGCCCGGCGGCCAGCGGCGGCGACCGCGTCCATGACGACGGAATGCGGGACATCACCGGCTTCACGGCCCTTGAAGCCATCGAAATAAGTCTTCCATTTCGGCCCGACGCTGTGCGGCGCGGCCAGGTATTGCTCGTACAGGTCCTCGATGAAAGCGGCATTGGCGCCGAGTTGCGAAGACTGGGCAAACTGCTTCAGAAGACGATCCGCCATGGCGCAGGGAAGCTCGAAAGAGGGTAGGCAAGCGCTTGATTCGACGGGCTTTTCGGACAAGGGGCGAATGCTGCGCGTAAGACCTTGAATTATAGCCGCAGCCGATGCGGCAGTGCATCATCGAGGAGAAAGCGCACTCTTGAATCTGTAAGAGCGGAGTTCGCTCGCTGCTGTTGTTTTTGAATCACGGGCAGCGGAGCAAGCTCCGCTCTGCGAAAGCCAACAGCTAGATTCCCAAGGCCCTGTACTCGGTCACTGGGCGCGACCGTTCCCAGACCCGGTCGAAATTCTCGCGCAACTGGCGCGCGCGGCCGGGAGCGTCCAGCGCCGACTCGCCGTCAAAGCGATGGCCCAGCGTGCGGAAGTAGTAACCGCCACCGTCGTTGGCGAGGAAGGCCGAGGCGTAGGCGCGATCGACCGGGTCGATGACCTCGCGGAATGCGAACACGCTGGGTAGCCGCTGCGCGAGGGCAATCACCGGTGCAAGCGCGCGCTGTGGCGAGGCGGCGTCCTGCAGCACCACACGGACCTCGTTGCCGCGGCCGCCGGTGCCGAAGCGGCGCAGCGCCTCGATGATGTCGGGTGCATCGAACAAGCCGGGGTCGAGTTCGCGGCTGTAGATGCAAAGGCTGCGCCGCGCCTGCGTCACGATGGCGGTGACGATGGCGACGGCCGCTTCGCGATGCTCAATGGCGCTTGCGCCACCCAGCTTGCGTCGCATCGGTTGATGCTCGATGCCGGCTTCCATGAAACGCTCGCCGCAGGGAATGAACCCATGCCGTGCGTAGAAGCGCTGCGCGTCCACTTGCGCATTCAAGGCAACCTCGCGCCAGCCACACTCCAGCGCCTGCGCGATGAGGGCCAGCAGCAACGCATCGCCGACACCCTTGTTGCGCCACTCGTGCAGCACCGCCATGCGTCCGATCTTGCGCTCCGGCGTCAGGCGGCCGGTGCCGATGGGCTTGCCGTCGGTGCTGCGGGCGATCACGTGCATGCATTGCGGATCGAGCGCGTCCCATTCCTCCTCGA
>JBBJNO010000209.1:2416-4776 GCA_037720875.1 Luteimonas sp.
TCTGTTCGTGCACGAAGACGGTTTCGCGGACTGCGCGCAAGTCGGCCAGGCCGGCCTGGTAATCGATCGCCTCGACACGGAATCCGGATTGCATCGCGCTCATTCCTCTTCGTCGGTCTGCAGCTGGTAATGGCCGGCCTGGAGCAATTCAAACACGGCATCGCGGCCGTTGCCGGACAGCTTGCCGTACAGCGCGCCGTCGATGCTGTCTGCGGCGGCGAGTGTCCGCGCGTCGCGGATCGGCATGGCAAATGCCAGCCCGCTGACGTACAGCATCGCGCCGCGCGACGACTTGCGCCACGCCATGCGTGACCATGGATGTCGAAGGAGTTGAGCGTCGTGCTGCAAGTCCCATTCCACTTCGATGCGTGGCCGCATGTCCGCTTGCGCGGCGATTTCGCCGGAGCTGCGGTAAGTGGTGATGAAGTTTCCGAACCAGTCCCCCAGACGGTCGGGGTGGTTCATACGCAGTGCGTTCAAGGTTTCGACGACGCGCTGCATCGCCGCCGCGTCGATTTCGTTCGGGTCAGCCGGAGCCGTCAGATCCGCGTCGTGGTAACGCAGCGCTTCATCGGCGTCGGCCGACAGCGTATCGACAAAATCGCCGAGCAACTCCGCAGCCGATGGCGCGCGCATGCCGATCGAGAATGTCAGGCAGCCGTCCTCGGCGACGCCGTGATGCGGCACGCCGGGTGGCAGGTACAGCATGTCGCCGGGGCCAAGCACCCAATGGTGCGTCGGATTGAATTCCCGCAACAGTTTGAGTTCCACGTCATCGCGACATGCAGTCGGCGGATTGAGCGAGGCATCAACTTGCCAGCGACGGCGGCCATGGGCCTGCAGCAGGAACACGTCGTACTGGTCGACGTGCGCGCCGACCGAGCCGCCCGGCGCGGCGAAACTCACCATTACGTCGTCGATGCGCCAGCGCGGCAGGAAATCGAAATGCGCGAGCAGGGCGCGGATGTCGGCATCCCACTTGTCGACGTCCTGCACCAGCAGCGTCCAGTCGTGCTGTGGCAAGGTGGAGAAGAATGCTTCGGGGAACGGGCCGTGTCGCAGCAGCCACGAGTCGTGCTCGCGGTCGTGTGCGATGACGCGCGACAGCGCGGTTTCCTCGCAGGCCAGTCCGGCAAGGTCCTCCGGGGAGATGGGAGAGACGAAATCCTGGAAGGCCTGGCGGACCAGTAGCGGCTTTTTCTGCCAGTAATCACGCAGGAAATCGGCCGTTGGCATCCCGAGAAGCGAGCGTCCGCTGGCATCTACTTCGATCGGCAGGGAGGGTTTGGGTCGTGCCATGTCGTTGTGACTGCCGGAAGCGGTTGAGTAGTTTTAGCCGTCATTCCCGCCTTCGCGGGAATGACGAGGTGATGTTTTGTTGTCATGTCGCGACCTCATCGTAACCGCGCCCAAGAAACTGGATCAGGCACCAGCCATGTCCAAACGGATCTGCCAGCTGCACGATCCGGCCCCAAGGCGTTTCCCGCGCCGCACCTTCCTGGATCGCACCCGCAGCGATTGCGCGAGCCATCGCCGCATCGAGGTCGTCGACCGCGACATCGCAATGCAGCGGGCTCCAGTGCCGTGAATAATCGCGTTGCGAGTCTCCTGCGCCTATCGTTCCGGCATCCTTGCGCAGCAGATAAATCGGCGCCTCTGCACCAAGCAGCTCGACGGCATCGTTGCCAAAACGCCGCCCGGTGCTCAGCCCGAATGCCGCGATGTAAAACGTTTCCGCCGCGGTCAGATCGTTGACGTCGATGTTGAGCAGGAGTCTCATTGGATCATCCGCAAACTTGTGGCGGCATTCGATTGTTGGCGGTGAGGTCGAGAGGAGCGGAGCAAGCTCCGCTCTAGGAATCAAATTCCGCGGGCGAGACGGTCGGCTAGGCCAAGATACGTCGAGGGCGTCATGTCACGCAGTCGTTGCTTGTCTTCAGCCGGCAGTTCGAGCGATTCGATGAATTCGCGCATCGAGGCTTTGGTCATGCCTTGCCCGCGCGTCAACGCCTTCAACTGTTCATACGGATTCGGCAGGCCGTGGCGGCGCATCACTGTCTGCACCGCTTCGGCCAGCACTTCCCAGGAGGCATCGAGGTCGGTGGCGAGGCGCTCGGGATTGGCCGTCAGCTTGTCCAGGCCGCGCAGCAACGCGTCGTAAGCGACCAATGTATGGCCAAAGGCAGTGCCGAGTGCGCGCAACACGGTGGAATCGGTGAGATCGCGTTGCCATCGGCTGATCGGCAACTTCGCGGCGAAGTGCTCGCACAGTGCATTGGCGATGCCGAAGTTGCCTTCGGCGTTCTCGAAGTCGATCGGGTTGACCTTGTGCGGCATGGTCGAGCTGCCGACTTCGCCTT
>JBBJNO010000210.1:0-4774 GCA_037720875.1 Luteimonas sp.
ACCCTCGATCAGGCTTTTGACCCGATACTCCCTTAGCAGGGGAGCCCCTTCAGCCACTCGGGCAACTCTCCGATCACGTTGCAGGCAACGCGCGGCGAAGGATACCGGTTCAACCGGCCCGCGGTAAACCTTCGGTTGCCATCGAAGCGGCATCGGGGCCTGCCTGACGATCTTCGTCATCCTTGTGGATGCGCTGGTAGATCTCTTCGCGATGCACCGCGACATCCTTGGGCGCGTTGATGCCGATTCGCACCTGGTTGCCTTTTACGCCGAGCACGGTGACGGTCACCGAGTCGCCGATCATCAATGTTTCGCCGACACGGCGGGTCAGGATAAGCATGATTTTTTCTCCGAGAGCCGGCAGTGTGCCGACAAAACGCTCCGCCCGGCCGCAGGCGAAACATTTCCATTCATTCAAGTGCGTGAAGCATGTGACCGCGCGGCCAACCGGTCAAGGTCACAAGTCATGGTTATGGCGACGAATACAGCTTTTGCGATACCCAGGCGTGAACCCCGGCCAACGCGGCCGCGAGCGCGGGGCCATCATCGCCCCCGCCCTGCGCCAGATCAGCCCGGCCACCGCCCTTGCCGCCGATCTGCGTCGCGACATGCGAAAGCAGCTCCCCAGCCTTGACCCTGCCTGCCGCCGCGCCACTCACACCAGCGACCAGTGATGCCTTGCCATCACTGGCGCCGGCCAGGACGATCACGGCGTCGCCGAGTTGCTGCTTGAGCCGATCCACGGCGTCACGCAGCGCCTTGGCGTCGAAACCCTCCAGGCGCTGCGACAGCACGCTGATGCCGTCGACCTGTTGGGCACTGCCGGCCAGGTCTGAGGTTGCGCCGGAGGCTGCGCGCGCCTTGAGCGCTTCCAGCTCGCGTTCGAGCTTACGTTGTCGGTCGGTGATTTGACGCACTTTCTCCACGACGTCCAGCGTCGTGCCACCGAGCAAGCGCGCCGCTTCGTCCAGGCGGCGTTCTTCGTCGGCGATGTAATCCAGTGCCCCTTGCCCGGTCAGCGCCTCGATCCGGCGCACGCCTGCCGACACGCCGCCTTCCGACACGATCTTGAACAGGCCGATGTCGCCGGTGCGCCCGACGTGCGTGCCGCCGCACAGCTCCGTGGAGGCCTCGCCCATGCGCAACACCCGCACGCGCTCGCCGTACTTTTCGCCGAACAGCGCCATGGCGCCGAAATCCAGCGCTTCCTGCATGTCCATGCTGTGGATTTCGGCCGGGTGGTTGCTGCGGATCTCTGCGTTGACGCGGCGTTCGATCGTGGCGAGTTCCTGCGCCGTCACCGGCTGGAAATGCGAGAAGTCGAAGCGCAGACGATCCGGCGCCACCAGCGAACCCTTCTGCATGACATGCGTGCCCAGCCGCTGGCGTAGCGTGGCATGCAATAAATGCGTGGCCGAGTGGTTCAGCACGGTCGCGGCGCGACGGGCGCCGTCCGCGGCCGCGACCAGGCGATCGCCGCGCTTGAGCGTACCGGTGGTCACGGCACCGATATGCCCGTGGAACTGGCCTGCAAATTTTTGGGTATCGCGCACTTCGAAGCGCACGCCCTGCTCGTCGAGCTCGCCGATGTCGCCGACCTGCCCGCCACTTTCGGCGTAGAACGGGGTGCGGTCGAGGAAGACGATGGCATCGTCGCCCGCTTCGACGGCATCGACCGGACGTCCGTCCTTCAACAAGGCCACCACTTCCAAGCCGCCCGCGGTGAGCGCGTCGTACAGGAATTCGGTCGGCTTGAGTTGCGCGACGAGCTCCGCGGGCAGCGCCGTGGCTGCTGCGAACTTGCCGGCGGCGCGTGCGGTTTCGCGCTGCTGGTTCATGGCGGCCTCGAAGCCGGCCATGTCCACCTGCAGGCCGCGTTCGCGGGCGATGTCGGCGGTGAGATCGACCGGGAAGCCGTAGGTGTCGTACAGGCGGAATGCGTCGAGACCGGGAATCGTGTCGCCCGAGCGTTTGGCGACGTCATCGAAAATCCGCATGCCGCTGTCGAGCGTTTCGGCGAAGCGTTCCTCCTCGGCCTTGAGCGCGCGCTCGACCAGCCCGCGCTTGGCAGACAGCTCGGGGTAGGCGTCGCCCATGGTGTGGTCGAGCGTCGCAACCAGCTTGTGGAAGAACGGTTCGCGCACCCCAAGCATCCAGCCATGGCGCAGGGCGCGGCGGATGATGCGGCGCAGGACATAGCCGCGGCCCTCGTTGGAAGGCAGCACGCCATCGACGATCAGGAATGAGCACGCGCGGATGTGGTCGGCGATGACGCGCAGCGATTTGTTTTCGAGATCAACGGTCTTTGTGTGCTTGGCAGCGGCCTGGATCAACTTCTGGAACAGGTCGATTTCGTAATTGCTGTTGGTGTGCTGCATGACCGCAGCCAGACGCTCCAGGCCCATGCCGGTATCGACACATGGCGCCGGCAGCGGTTGCAGGCTGCCGTCGGGTTGCCGGTCGAACTGCATGAACACCAGGTTCCATATCTCGATGTAGCGATCGCCGTCCTCGTCGGGCGAACCCGGCGGGCCGCCTGCGTAATGCTCGCCGTGATCGTAAAAAATCTCGGTGCAGGGGCCGCACGGGCCGGTCTCGGCCATCTGCCAGAAATTATCGCTGGCGAACGGCGCCCCCTTGTTGTCGCCGATGCGGACGATGCGCTCGGCGGGGATGCCGATGTGCTTGTTCCAGAGATCGAAGGCTTCGTCGTCGGTCTGGTACACCGTGACCAGCAGCCGTTCCTTTGGCAGCTTCCAGACTTCCGTCAACAGTTCCCAAGCCCAGGCAATGGCGTCCTGCTTGAAATAATCACCAAACGACCAGTTGCCCAGCATCTCGAAGAAGGTGTGGTGACGCGCGGTGTAGCCAACCTGGTCGAGGTCATTGTGCTTACCGCCCGCACGCAGGCAGCGCTGCACGTCCGCGGCACGCACGTAGCTGCGTTTCTCGGCACCGAGGAAGACATCCTTGAACTGGACCATGCCGGAGTTGGTGAACAGCAGGGTCGGGTCGTTGCCCGGCACCAGCGGCGCGGAAGGCACCAGGGTGTGGCCCTTGCCGCGGAAGAATTCGAGGAAATCGCTGCGGATTTCGGAAGTGCTTTTCATGGGAGCAACAAGTGACGGGCAAGCGATCGTTCGCCGGGCCTTCAAGATGAGGGCACGGCGTCGAGCAGACAACCCAATGGCGGCAAGGTTAGCAGGCCGTGCAACGAGGGCGCGATGGGAGCGGATGCCCGGGCAGTAGCCCCGAATAAGCGCAGCGCATCCGGGACCCTTCGTGACGTGACGAACATCCTGGGCGCAGCTTCTAACTTACCCGGGTTACGTACTAATCGGATCGTCTTTCCCGCGAAGGCGGGAATCCAGGGACTTTGCTTTCACGGCTTGAAGTCCCTGGATTCCCGCCTTCGCGGGAATGACGAACTGAGTTTCAGTGATAGGAGTTCCTGTCGCCGCCGGCGCAATCAGTCGTCCCGGGCGGTCTGCATGGCAGCGCGCACATGCTCGGATGCAAAACCCCGCCGGAACAGGAAATCCGCAGCCTTGCGTTGCAGGCCACGGTCGCTGAAAACCTGCTCGCCGAAGCGACGTCGCACGACATCGCGAGCGTTCTGCGCCCAGTCGCCATCGAAAGTATCGAGTACGGCTTCAACCGCTTCGCGATCAAGACCATGCAGGGTGAGTTCGGCGCGAATCCGGATCGGGCCGTAACCATGACCAGCACGAGCGCGAAGCAGGCTGGCAGCGAACCGTCCATCGTCCTGCCAGCCGTTCCCGGCCAGTTTTTCGATGGCGGCTTGCGCATCACCGGGCTCAACGCCGCGCGCGGCCAGCTTGCGAGCCAGTTCCTTCCTCGAGTGCTCGCGTCGTGTCAGCAAACCCAGCGCCCGCTGGATCGGGGTCAGTTCGACTGCTGGGCGGCGTGGCTTACGATTTGCAGTGTGGTGATGCATGTTTCGTGGCCATCTTCACGTGCAGTTTCGACGCGCCTGCTGGTTCGTACTAAATTCCGACCTGATGCTTGCTCAGATGCCGCGGAACATCCTGTGCAGCAAGGCCCAGGGCTAATGCAAGGTTTTCCCATTTGTTCTTTCTGCGCACATAGAGGTAGGCGAGATCAACGGGGTCATCGTTGATCACTACTTCCCAATACGATTCCCCACTGCCTGAGCGATATGCGTTCGCAGTATGCCTTTCCCAAACGCGCCCAATCTCAAGGAGTTCGATCTTCATTGATCGAGAAACCTTGTCTCCACACGGAGCGCAGAAGTGATGCACTTCAGTGGCATGGGCGAGTACATCCAACGCATTAGTCGCCTGTCGAAGGGTGACGTACGAATACTGATCTGCGTTGGCTGTTGAAGAAAACAGAACCGCTGAAAGAAATAACAACAAAAGAGCCTTGGTTGACATGTCTGTGTCCTTGACATCGAGTGACGCAATAGGCGCTTCTATCTTCTTCGCTGCGACGCATCAGTTCAGAGCCTCTGCTTCTTCCACGTCGGTTTCCGCCTCGGCCCGCGGCACTACAACCGGCTTCAGCTTCTCGCGCAATGCAGCTTCCAGACGTGCCGCGACCTGACGATTGTCTTTCAGGTATTGACGCGCATTTTCCTTGCCTTGGCCAATGCGCTCATCGCCGTAGCTGTACCAGGCGCCGGCCTTGTCGATCATCTTGTGCAGCACGCCCAGCTCGATGAGTTCGCCTTCGCGGCTGATGCCTTCGCCGTAGAGGATCTCGGTGATGACCTGCTTGAACGGCGGCGCCA
>JBBJNO010000211.1:0-4746 GCA_037720875.1 Luteimonas sp.
CGGATTGGAGATGCATGCCGAGACACGTCCGGCCTTCGCGCACTGCGCCTGTACCGCAGCGGGATCCGGGCGGCTGTTGCGGTTGACGCACGCCGGCATCGCGCCGCAGCAACTGCCGACATCCTTGACCACGCAATCGGCGTTGGTCCTGCAGCTCTGGTTGATGACGACGGGCGTGTTCGGCGATGCGGACGGCATGACCTTGGACGGCATGACCTCGGACGGCATGACCTCGGGCGGCATGACCTCGGGCGGCATGACCTCGGGCGGCAAGGGGTCGCTCATCGCCGGCGGCGGCTTGGACGCCCTCGGCGCCGATTGGACGGGCACGGTCTGAACGCGCACGGGTGCGGGCGCAGCGGTATTGCGTGCCTGCGTCGTCGAGTTCAGTGTGGAAGACACAGGTGCGGACGGGACAGGTGCAGTCGAGACAGGTGCAGTGAAGACAGGTGCCGAGGACGCCGGTTCCTCCGGAGTGCCGGGGGCAGGCGCCGCGCAGGCGGCGCAGCCCATGGCGACAAGCCACGCGAGCAGGGTGTTGCGGAGGGTCATCATCGTGCTCCTGGTTGGGTCCACGTATCACGCAGTGTCACGCTGCGATTGAACACCGGTGCATCGCAGCGGTGGTCGCGGCGGTCGGCGACAAAATACCCGAGCCGTTCAAACTGCAGACTTTGCTCCGGTGCGGCCAGCGCAGCCGCCGGCTCCACATAACCAACGACGCTGCGACGCGAATCGGGGTTGAGATGATCGCGATAGGTCTTGCCTTCCGATTCATCATCCGGATTGGACACCGAGAACAGGCGATCGTAGAGACGGATTTCCGCCGCAACCGCGTGCTGCGCGCTGACCCAGTGGATGGTGCCCTTGACCTTGCGGTCGGCGCCGGCCATGCCGGGACGCGATTGCGGATCCAGCGTGCCGCGCAATTCGACGATGTTGCCCGCGTCGTCCTTGACCACTTCATCGCAACGCACGATGCCGGCGCCGCGCAGGCGGACATCGCCGCCCGGCACCAGGCGCTTCCAGCCTTTCGGCGGCACTTCGGCGAAGTCCTCGCGTTCGATCCACAACTCGCGCGAGAAGGGAATCTCACGCTTGCCGAAGGACTCGTCCTTGGGATGATTGGCAAACGACAGCGTTTCGCTGTGGTCAGCGGACAGGTTGGTCAACACGAACTTCAACGGATCGATCACCGCCATCCGCCGCGGCGCATGTACATCCAGATCGTCGCGCAGGCAGCCCTCGAGGATCGAGAAATCGGTCACCGAATTCTGCTTGCTGATGCCGACCCGGTCGGCCAGCAACCGCAATGACGCCGGCGTGTAGCCGCGGCGGCGGATGCCTTGCAGCGTCGGCATGCGCGGATCGTCCCAGCCATCGACCAGGCCTTCGCCGACCATCGCCACCAGCTTGCGTTTGCTCATCACCGTGTAGTTGATGTTGAGCCGCGAGAACTCGATCTGACGCGGCTTGCAAGCCTGGTTGGGCAGGCCCTTGTCGAGCAGCGGCTGCAGCAATGCAGGCGTATTGGCGAGATCGACCTTGTCCACGCACCAGTCGTACAACGGGCGGTGGTCCTCGAATTCCAGCGTGCACAGCGAGTGCGTGATGCCCTCGATCGCGTCGCTGAGCGAGTGCGCGTAGTCGTACATCGGATAGATCGGCCAGGCGTCGCCGGTGTTCTGGTGCGCGACCTGCTTGATCCGGTACAGGGCCGGGTCGCGCAGGTTGATGTTGCCGCTGGTCATGTCGATCCTGGCGCGCAACGTGCGCGCGCCGTCGGCGAATTCCCCTGCGCGCATGCGTCGGAACAAGTCGAGGTTTTCGTCGACGCCGCGTTCGCGGTACGGCGAGTCGCGGCCGGGTTCGGTCAGCGTGCCGCGGTAGTCGCGGATCTGTTCGGCCGTCAGGTCGCAGACGAACGCGTGGCCGTCGCGGATCAATTTTCCGGCGGCGAGATAGAACACCTCGAAATAGTCGGAGGCGTGACGCAATTCGGTCCAATCGAACCCAAGCCAGCGCACATCGTCCTGGATCGCGGCCACGTACTCCGGGTCTTCCCTGGCCGGATTGGTGTCGTCGAAGCGCAGGTTGCACCTCCCGCCGAATTCCCGCGCGAGACCGAAGTCCAGGCAGATCGCCTTGGCATGGCCGATGTGCAGGTACCCGTTGGGCTCGGGCGGGAAGCGGGTGCGTGGCGCGCCGTGCCTGCCGCTGGCCATGTCGTCGCGGACGATCTGACGGATGAAATCGTGTCGGGCGGCGGGAATGTCATCCTCGCTAGGCTGCTTGGCTGTGATGGTGGTCACTGTTTTCTCGGTGGAGGTGAGCGGTGACGCGCTTGAATTAAAACGGCATCGTGTTGGACGCACAGTCTAGCGATCCGGCCTCCATTCGTCGCCGATGAGTGGCCTGATTCTTGCGTACGTATGCGTAGGGAGTCGCGTAAGCTCGATTGACCGGACCCAGGGGGGTCGCCGCCATGAAAGTGGTGTACGAAGCCGGCAATATCATCGACGCACATCTTGTGCGCCACGCGCTGGAGCATGCCGGCATCCCGGTGTTCATCCAGGGCGAGGCGTTGCTGGGCGGGATCGGTGAGTTGCCGTTGTTTGGAATCGTCAAGGTGTGCGTGCCAGCCATTTGCTGGCCCGACGCGCACGCCTTGCTGCGCACACTGCCGATTGCGATGGTGGCCATGGAACGATCGGATCCGGCGCCCGATCCGGGTCTTTGCCCGCCGATGCCTGCCTGATGTTGCGCGCGCCGATCGCACAGGGGTGGACTCCGCGGCATGGCTTCCTGTTCGCGGCGGGGCTGGCATTCCTGTTGGTGCTGTTTGGTGCAAGCCTGAGCGCGGCATCGTTTCGCGTGGCCGACCAGACCTTGGTGCAGGTCGAGTTACTGCCCGGCCTCGATGGACAGGATCAGGCCGGGTTGCTGCCCGCTGGCGACGGCATCCTGCATCCGGGACGCGGTGCCACGGTGCGTGCCCGCATGCACTTTGTGCTGCCACCGCATGTTGATGCCGAATCACGCTGCGTGGTGTTGTTCGGCCGCGATGCGTTCGATGCGATCCATCTAGCTTCGGGCGCGTGGCGCAGCGAGACGCGCAGTTTTTTCCGCCCGCAGATCGATGCTGAAGGCGCGGTTCCTTCCTTTTTCTTGTTTCCACTGCCCGAGCAAATGCGCGGTGCGGTGCAGCTGGACGTGGAAGTACGCTCGTCCACGCGCGTCGCCTTGCGGCCCTTCGTGGTGCCGGAGAACATCGCCAGGAAAATGGAGCAGCGCGTGATCGCCATGACCATGGCGGTGTACGCGGGACTTTTCATGCTGGCGCTGGTGATGCTGGCGTTGTTCCACGCCGCGCACGACCGCGCATTCCTTGCCTATTTCGGATTCTCCATCAGCGCCTTGCTGATGCTGGCCGCGTTGAACGGCCATCTGTACCTGCTGCCGGGCTTCCGGTTGCTCGGGGCGTGGCGGGAACAAGGGGTCAACGCGCTGGTGATGCTGTTCAGCGCATCGGCATTGCAGCTGCTGCTGCGTTACTCGGACACGGCTGCCGCATCGCCGCGCTTGAACAAGGCTGCCAACCTGTTCTGCGGTTTCCTGCTGGTGGTCAGTGGCATGGCCCTGATCGACGTACCGGCGTTGCGCGCCACCTTGCAATTGGCATCGCTGGCCGGTTGGCTGGGTGCCAGCCTCGGCTGCATCGCCATCGCCGCCGATGCCGGGCGGCGCGGCGTGCAGATGGCTTGGCCGATCACGTTTCTTTGCGCCCTCAACCTGATCGCCGCCCTGGGCGCCGAGCTGCTGCTACGCGGCGTCGTGCCTGATGTGTGGTGGATCCGGCGTGCCTACCAGGTGTCGTTGCTGGCGACCGCCGCCGTGCTTGCGGTCGGGCTGGCGAGCCGGATTGGCCTCTATCGCGATCAGCGCGACCGTGCGCAACTGGCGCGCGAGGATTCCGAGCGCCACGCCACGCGCCAGACCGCGCGCGTGTCGTTGTCGGAAGGATTGCAGGTTCAGCTCAAGCATCTGCCCGCGGGCGATGTGGCTTGGACGGCCTATCGGCGCCTGATCGACCACCTGCGGCCGATGCTGGGACTGCAAGGCATCGCGATCGTCGTGTACGACGGCGAAGCGCAGGATTTCCTGCTGGTCGAACCCGCCGATCACAAGGAGGAGCTCGCGCGCGTGATCGTGCAGCGGAAGAACGTGCTCAGGGGGCTGGCAAGCAGTCGCACGCCGCTGGAGATGCCGCTGCGCAATACAGGGCTCGCAGATGGGTCATCGCAATCCGTCGCGGCGTTGCAATCGGCTGTGGTGCCGCTTCCGCTGCGCTCGCCGGCATGGGGGGTGATGATCCTGGAGCGCGCCAGCGGCAATGCTTTTACCACTGATGAACTCTCGCTGGCGACCGAGTTCGGGCGTCTGGCCGCGCAGGCCGTCGAGGAAGCCGATGCATCGATGCGCCTGCGTCGTTCCGCCGAACTTGACGCGCTTACCGGCGCCTTCAACCGCAGGACGCTGGACCAGTGGCTGACCCGCTGCTTCGCTGATGCACACCGCGCCAACAAGGACGTGTCGGTGTTGTTCGTCGACCTGGATCACTTCAAGCGCATCAACGACGTGCACGGGCATGCGGCGGGCGATGATTGCCTGCGACGCACGTCGGCCGCGTTGCGCGAGGTGCTGGGCGCAAATGACCTGCTCGGTCGTTATGGGGGCGAGGAGTTC
>JBBJNO010000212.1:0-2761 GCA_037720875.1 Luteimonas sp.
CCTAAGGCGCACGCATATGGAGGACACATCGTCCTCCGCCAACCTGAGAGTTTGGTCAAAAAAGCGGCAACAAATAGTTCGTAAATTTGATCAAAAGCATCAAAATCGCCGAGAAAAACTTTCTCTGATGTTTGACGTGTTTGGCCGCCCTCACCGATTCGTGTTCGAGAGCTGAAAACAAGTACAAAACGCATCTTTTGGTCGAGGAAAACGCACGGCAGAGAAAGGTGTCGACAACTTCGCATAATGTGCCGCCAGCAGTTTTTCTCAGTCTAAAAATATGTCGCCAAGCCATTGATAGTTAAAGGCCTTTTTGGCGAAATGCGGGAGAGAAAACAGGGGGCTAGACTAGATGGTGGGCCGTGAAGGATTCGAACCTTCGACCAAAAGATTAAAAGTCTTCTGCTCTACCAACTGAGCTAACGGCCCACGGAAAAACGCGCCGGCATTGCGCCGGGGTGCGAATTCTAGCGCATCACCGGTTTTGGACGTAACGGGTGGGATCGGCGATGCCGGCAGCCGCGAACCCGTCGGCGCGCAGGCGGCAGGCGTCGCAGTGGCCGCAGGCGAGGCCTTGCGCATCGGCCTGGTAGCACGACACGGTCTGCGCGAAGTCGACGCCGAGGCGGCCGCCTTCGCGGACGATGTCGGCCTTGCTCATTCGCAACAGCGGCGCATGCACGCGGATGCCGGCGCCTTCGACGCCTGCCTTGGTGGCGAGATTGGCGAGTGTCTGGAACGCGGCGATGAACTCGGGACGGCAATCGGGATAGCCGGAAAAATCGACCGCATTGACGCCGCAGAAGATGTCGGCGGCGCCCAGCACTTCGGCCCAGCCGAGCGCGACCGACAGCATGATGGTGTTGCGCGCCGGCACGTAGGTGACGGGGATGTCGTCCGTGGCCGCATCGACGCCGACCGGATGCCGGTCGTTGTCCAGCGGGACGCCGATGGCATCGTCGGTCAAGGCCGAGCCGCCGATGCTGCGCAGGTCGACGTTGACGGTCTTGTGCGCCACGCCGAACGATTGCGCCATGCGATTGGCGGCATCGAGTTCTGAGGTGTGGCGCTGCCCGTAGCGCACGCTGAGCGCATGCACGGCGAAGCCTTGCTCGCGCGCGATGGCGAGGACGACGGCGGAATCCATGCCGCCGGAGAGGAGGAGGACGGCGCGTTTCATGGAGTTGAGGATTTCATGTGAGGGTTTGCTCAGCTCGTCATTCCCGCGCAGGCGGGAATCCAGTGACTTGACGTTTCCAGTAACTTGGCGTTTCAAGGAAGAATAAAAAACCTGCGCTCGGCATTACGAATGGAGAAGCAGCAAGTCTCTGGATTCCCGCCTGCACGGGAATGACGAACCACTGAAGATCCGTCAACGGCCAGGCTCGTCGTCCCACAAGAGCTTGTGCAACTGCATCTGGAAACGCGCCGGCACTTTCTCCGCGACGATCCAGTCGGCGAGTGCACGCGGCGCGACCTGCGCATGGCTTGGCGAGAACAACACATCGCAGCGTTCGGGCAGGCGGTGTTCGGCGATGACCGCCTTCGCCCAGTCGAAATCCTCGCGGCTGCAGATCACGAACTTCACCTGGTCGTGTGCCGTCAACAGCGCGATGTTTTCCCAGCGGTTGCGATGCACTTCCGCCGAACCCGGCGTCTTGATATCGAGCACGCGCGAAACGCGCGCATCGACTTCCGAAATATCGATCGCACCGGAAGTTTCCAGCGACACGTCGTAGCCCGCATCGCACAGGCGCCGCAGCAGCTGGATGCAGCGCTTCTGCGCCAGCGGCTCACCGCCGGTGACGCAGACATGGCGCACGCCGTGCGTGGCGACTTCGGCGACGATCGCCTCGATGTCGCGCCACTGCCCGCCGTGGAATGCATATGCGGTATCGCAGTACTGGCAGCGCAGCGGGCAGCCGGTGAGGCGTACGAACACGGTGGGCCAACCGGCATCGCGGGCCTCGCCCTGCAGCGACAGGAAGATTTCGGTAATCCGCAGGCGTTGCTGCGATGCGGTGCCACTCGTCCCGATCTCGTCGAAGGACGTTGCGGCCGCGTCGGTTGAAACAGCATTCATGCCGCCAGTTTAAATGCGTAGGGCGGGTCAAGACCCGCCTTGTTCGCCTGATGATGGCAGTGCGGCGGGTCAAGACCCGCCCTACGTGACCTGGCAGCGCAGCGGGCAGCCGGTGAGGCGTACGAACACGGTGGGCCAACCGGCATCGCGGGCCTCGCCCTGCAGCGACAGGAAGATTTCGGTAATCCGCAGGCGTTGCTGCGATGCGGTGCCACTCGTCCCGATCTCGTCGAAGGACGTTGCGGCCGCGTCGGTTGAAACAGCATTCATGCCGCCAGTTTAAATGCGTAGGCGGGTCAAGACCCGCCCTACCTGACGCGCGACAGCCGGATCGCGCGCAGGCGGTCTTCCGCGGTGCGCGCGGCGTCGCTGCCGGGATATTGCTGGACGACTGCGGTGAGCGTGCGATCGGCGGCGTCGAGGTTTTTCAGGCCGTATTGCGCCAGGCCGACCTTGAGCATCGCACCCGGGGCCTTGTCGTGGGTCGGGTACCGAGTCAGCAGCGCCTGGAATTGCTCCTGCGCGAGCGGATAGTTGCCGGTCACGTAATAGCTTTCGCCCAGCCAGTACAAGGCGTTGGGCGCATACGTGCCATTGGGATACGCCTGCAGGAAACCTTGGAATTGCCGCGCGGCATCCGCGTAGCGCCCGGCCTTGAGCGTGTCGAAGGCGCCGTTG
>JBBJNO010000212.1:2771-4641 GCA_037720875.1 Luteimonas sp.
CGTTGTAGGCGCTGCGTTCGTCGGCATTCTTGGCGACGGCGCTGGCATCGCCGTACAACATCGGCTCGCTGCTGGCCGGGGCAACGGCCGGCGCAGTGTTGACGACCGCCGGCGTGGTGGCAGTGGATGCGGCAGGAGCGCGTATGGAGGTTCCGCCACTGCCCTCCAGTCGGTTCAAACGCCCATCCAGATCGAGATACTGACTGCGATTGCCCTGCTTGGACTGTTCGTTCTGCTGCTGCAATTCCTCGATTTGCGAACGCAATGCCTGCACTTCGTTCTTGAGCTGCGTGACCTGGTTCAACAGGTCGACGTTGCCCTGATTGCTGGCCGCGCGTTGCTCCAGCGCGCTGACGCGGTCGGCAAGGCTCTGCCGTTGCGCCGAGACGGGTGCGGTGGCCGCAAGGGCCGCCGCGATGACGATGGGTAGAAAAATACGTCGCATCATTTCGCCCTGCTTGATGTGAACTCGTTACGGCGCGTCAAGGAACCTCAAATAACCGTGAATTAAGCCGTCATTCCCGCGAAGGCGGGCTTGCAACAGCCGAATGGCTGGTCATCCAGTGCCTTTAGCTCTCAACGCGCTTGAAGTCACTGGATCCCCCGCCTTCGCGGGGATGACGAGCAAAAAAGGGTTTTAGGTTTCCCGATAATCACTTAGCGCAACGGTTACTTGGCCGTGTACACGATCTCGACGCGACGATTCCGCGCCCAGCAATCCTCGCCCGAGTCGGTGCAGGTCGGGCGCTCTTCGCCGTAGCTGACCACCGTGATCTGGCTGCCGGAACCGCCGTTGGCTTGCAGCGCCGACGACACCGCGTTGCCGCGGCGCTCGCCGAGGCCCAGGTTGTATTCGCGACTGCCGCGCTCATCGGCGTTGCCTTCCAGCGTCATCCGCGAAGCAGGACGATCGCGCAGGTACTTGGCGTGGCAGGCCATGGCGGACTGGAATTCCGGACGCAGCGCGTCCTGGTCGAGATCGAAGTACACGACCCGCGTGCGCAGGCAGGCGTCGGTGTCGAGGTCGCCCGGACCGTACGCGCCGGGCGCGATCGGGCCGCTATCGGGCATCGGCGTGGTGGTGCCGGTATCGGCGCCGGTGCTTCCCGGGGGAACTTCCTTGACCTTCTTCGAGCACGCAACGGCTGCGGTACACAGCACGGCGGCAAGCAGAACCTTGCCGATCATTTGGGGCGTTGTGGCGTTCATCGTCGATCCTCGTCTAGTCGCTGGGGGAAACTCAGTCGTTGAAAATGCTTGCCGGCAAGGCCTGAACAGGTCCGCAAAGGGCGTCAAAAGACGCAAAGAACATCAACCGCTACGCACTTGCATATTTTTGCGTCCTTGGCGTCCTTTGCGGACATCACCGGCTTTTTATCCAGCCTGCCATGAAGAAACAGCAGGGTTGATCCAACTTAACAGGCTCAACGTGACGAGCGATACGGCCCCCATGCGGGTTCGCGCGCGTCGCCATCGGCCAGCACCAGGCGCTGCCGCACGCGGGCATCGGCCGAGACCGCATACAGCACGCCGCGACGCCCTTCGCGCGCGGCGTACAGGATCATGCTGGCGTTCGGCGCGAAACTCGGGGATTCGTCGAGCGAACCCGGCGACAGGGTGTTCCAGCGCGGCGAGCCGAGGCTGCGATCCAGCATCGCGATGCGGTAGGTGTTGCCGCTGCCTTGTGCCACGGCAATTTTCTTGCCGTCGAAGGACACGCTGGCGTCGGCGTTGTAACTGCCCTGGAAGGTGACGCGCGTGGCACCACCACCACTCGCGGAAACCTGGTAGATCTGTGGCTGGCCACCGCGATCGGAACTGAAATAAATGCTGCCGCCATCCGAGCTCCACGCCGCGGCCGTATCGATGC
>JBBJNO010000213.1:0-2360 GCA_037720875.1 Luteimonas sp.
GAGTACGACACCGCGTTCTTCGACAAGCGCAGCAAGTTCGTGCACTACCGGCCGGTGGTCGCGATCCTCAACAACCTCGAATTCGATCACGCCGACATCTTTCCCGACATCGCCGCGATCCAGCGCCAGTTCCACCACCTCGTCCGCACCGTTCCCGCGCGTGGCCGGCTGATCGTCAACGGCGAGGACACGTGCATCGCCGAGGTGCTGACGATGGGCTGCTGGACGCCGGTCGAGCGATTTGGTTTCGACGCCAAGTACGAGTGGAGTGCGCGGTTGATCCGCGACGACGGCAGCGCCTTCGCGGTGCTGCATCGCGGTGACGAAGTCGGCATCGTGCAATGGCCGTTGCTCGGCCGCCACAACGTCATGAACGGGCTCGCGGCGTTGGCCGCATGCCATGCCGTCGGCGTCGAGGTCGCGACGATCCTTCCGGCGCTTGCCGAATTCCGCAGCGTCAAGCGGCGGCTGGAAGTGCTGGGCGTCGTCGATGGCATCACCGTCTACGACGATTTCGCCCATCACCCGACCGCGATCGCGACAACACTCGCCGGTTTACGCGCCAAGGTCGGCGCCGCGCGCATCGTGGTCGCGATGGAACCACGCAGCAATTCGATGCGCCTCGGCGCGCATGCCGATGCACTGGCGCCATCGCTCGACGGCGCCGATGTCGTGGTGTTCCTGCATCGCCCGGAACTTGCGTGGGACGCGGGCCACGTGGTCTCCGCGTTGCGCGGCGATGGCAGGACGGCATCGGAGGTCGATGCGTTGATCGCAACGCTGCGCGAACTCGTCTGCGTTGGCGACCATGTCGTGTTCATGTCCAACGGCGGTTTCGACGGCGCGCCGCGGCGGTTCCTCGCGGCGCTGCGTGAGCGTTTGCCCCACGGGGACTTGCTGCGGTCGTACAAAAATCCATCCGCCACGCGATCTTCAAGCGTGCTGTTTAAACTGCCGCAATGACGATGGATTCGTTGCCGCTATTCCCCTTGAACACCGTGCTGCTGCCCGGCGCATCGCTGGGCCTGCGTATCTTCGAGGCGCGGTATCTGGACCTGGTGCGCGAGTGCACGCGCAACAACCACGGCTTCGGCATCTGCCTGATCCTGTCGGGCAACGAAGTCGGCACGCCGGCGACGCCAGCCGCATTCGGTACCGAAGCACGTATCGAGGATTTCGGCGCCGGCGATGACGGGCTATTGACCTTGCAGGTACGCGGCGCGCGGCGCTTCCATGTGCGCCGCACGCGTGTGCGCGACAACGGGTTGACGATTGGCGAAGTGCAGTGGTGCGAAGCCGATCTCGATGACCCGCTGCGGCCGGAGCACGGGCTGCTCGGCGTGTTGTTGCACAAGTTGCTTGAACAAGTCGGCGGCGAACACGCGAGGGCACCATTGGCGCGTTACGACGATGCTGCATGGGTCGGCTGGCGGCTGGCGGAGTTGTTGCCATTCGCCGACCAGCAACGGCAATGGCTATTGCAAGAGGACGATGCGCACGCGCGGCTGGAACAGTTGCTGCAGTTGATGCCCTAGAGAATCAAAACCTGGTGGCCGGGGCGTTTTTTTGCTCGTCATTCCCGCCTTCGCGGGAATGACGAGCCAGGTTTATCGCGAACGCATAACCGGGGCTTGTTCGGGCCCTCCCTGCCGCGATCCAGTGCGCAAACGCAGCACTGGTTGACCCGATGCCGGATTCACTTCTTCCCGAAATTCCAGGTGGCCCAGCGCCAAACGCAGCGCCGCGCGCGATGCCCCACCGTCCGGCCTTGGCTGCCACAGGCTCACCACACCGAACGGCCGCGTGTGTTGCAGCGTCTGCGTGGTGCCGATCCACAGCGGCGTGCCGTCGTCGAGTTCGGCCTGTGCCGGCCACAGCCGCAGCGCGAATTGCTGCTGCGGATTGGAGCCGATGCCCAGCATGAGCAAGGATTCGGCATGGCCGTCGAGCGTGGACGGCAGCACCGGATGGCGTGCGGCGGGCGTGTCGTCATCGAGCAGGCGGATCGCAGCGGTCCAGTCGGCCTCCACTTGTGTTTGCCAGCCTTGCGCCTGCAGCGCGGCGCGCAATGGTTCCAGTGGGCCGGCAACCTGCACATCCAGCGGCCAGCGCGGCGCGCTGTCGCGCTGGTTGCGCGGCAACGGCAAGGTGGTCCAGTCGCGTTGCCACCAGGCGTCCGCATCGAGCCGATGCGTGGACTGCGGCGGCGAAAAACGCGCCAGCAACGGATCGACGTGGCGCGGTGCATGCCACAAGGCTGCAATCACGAAGGCGCCGTAAAAAATCGCCGCCAGCGGCCGCATCCAGAACGAGCGCGCCACGTGGCGTCGATAGGCAATCCCGAGCAGCAACAACCAGAC
>JBBJNO010000213.1:2370-4626 GCA_037720875.1 Luteimonas sp.
CCACGACCACGCCGGTCAACAGGTAGGGCCACACGCGTTGCCGCCCCGGCATCTCGCGCGCGATCAGCACCGCGAAAAAACCGAAGGTGATCGTGGTCATCGTCACCGCGATCGAGGGGAATCCGAATCCCGGCGGCGCCGTCGGCGGGCGCGGCATGTCGACGGCGGCATCCAGGAACGTCGTCAGTGCCAGGCCGAACGCCAGCGCACCCAGCCAGTGTGCAGCCGCGATCCAGCGCCGCCGCCAGAGCAGCCACAACAAGGCTGCACCTGCGGCTGTACCGAGTACCTGTATATCGCCGATCGATGCCAATGCCGCCATCAAACGGTCGGCCAGCGGATTGCGCAGGGCGAACATCGCCTCGTACACCGTGCGATCGATCGCCAACGGCCCGCCGCGCGCGAGCACCGCCGCCAGCCATGCGAACCACGCCCAGCCGATGCCGAGCACACACGCGGCCAGCACCACAAGCGATGGCGACTCGGGTCGGTTGGGATCGATCAGCGCCGCCGCATACCGTCCGAGCCTGGGATGCGCGCGCGTCCACTTCAGCGCGCGCGCGAGCAGGTTGTTGGCGTGGTCGGCGAACCAGCGATAGGTGTACAGCACCACCGCCCAGACCAGCGCCACCACGGCCACCAGCGCTCCCAGCGCTAGTGCCAGTTTGTCGGCAACCGCCGCGACCGCTTCGTACGAGGCACCAAAGATCCAGCCCGGCGCCAGGAACAGCGCGGCCCAGGTGATGGCCGCAAACGCGCTCGCCGGCGCATAGCGTTGCAACGGCATGCGCAACATGCCCGCCGTTGCCGGCACGAATGGCCGCACCGCGCCGACGAAGCGCGCGATCACGATGCTCTTGCTGCCGTGGCGGCGGAACAATTGCTCGCCGCGATCGATCAGTTGCGGATACCGCCGGAAAGGCCAGTGGTCGCGTAGCTGGTGCCCCCACTTGTGACCGATCCAGAAGCTCAATCCATCGCCGACGAACGCGCCCACCGCTGCGCAGACCACGGCATAGACGCCATCGATATGGCCGAGCCCGATCAATGCGCCGACCGCGAACAACATTGGCAACGCCGGCACCACGATGCCGATGACTGCAAGTGCATCGCAGAACGCGATCAGTGCAATCAGCAATCCCGCCGCCACGGGATGGGCGGTAATCCAGGCAATGGTGGCGTCGAACCAGGCACTCGGCATCGTTCGATTATAGGCAGTGTGATTGGGTCGTCATTGCGGCGCGGTGCTTTTGTAGAGCCGAGCTTGCTCGGCTGGGGCTCTACGCGCGAATCAAAAAAGCAGCGGAGCAAGCTCCGCTCTACAGATGCGGTGTTGGGCTTGTAGAGCCGAGCTTGCTCGGCTGGGGCTCCACACGCGAATCAAAAGCAGCGGAGCAGGCTCCGCTCTACGAACAGCTTTTATGTCATCGGAATACCTTGCCAGCGATGACTTAGACTCGTGCCACGACACACCCGGAATTGCCATGATGTCCACGTTGTCAGGCAAGACCCTGTTCATCACCGGCGCCTCGCGCGGGATCGGCCTGGCGATCGCGCTGCGCGCCGCGCGCGACGGCGCCAACATCGCGATTGCCGCGAAATCGGATGTGCGCAATCCGAAATTGCCCGGCACGATCCACGATGCAGCCAGGGCGGTCGAGGCCGCCGGTGGCGGCGCATTGCCGCTCAAGTGCGACATCCGCGAGGAAGACCAGGTGCGCGCCGCCGTCGCCGCCACGGTCGACGCCTTCGGTGGCATCGACATCCTCATCAACAACGCCAGCGCGATCTGGTTGCGCGGCGCGCTCGACACGCCGATGAGGCGCTTCGACCTGATGCAGCAGGTCAACGCGCGCGGTAGTTTCCTGTGCGCGCAGGCTTGCCTGCCGCACTTGCTGCAGGCGCCCAACCCGCACATCCTGACGCTGGCGCCGCCGCCCTCGCTGGATCCGAAATGGTGGGCACCGCACACCGGCTATACGCTGGCGAAGATGGGCATGAGCCTGGTCACGCTCGGCCTCGCCGGCGAGTTCGGCCCGCAGGGCGTCGCGGTCAATGCGCTGTGGCCGCGCACCATCATCGCGACCGACGCGATCAACATGATTCCCGGCGTGGATCCGACGCGCTGCCGCAGGCCGGAGATCGTTGCCGATGCGGCACATGCGGTGCTGACGCGGCCCGCGGAAGGGTTTCACGGCCGTTTTCTGATCGATGAAGACGTCCTGCGTGATAAAGGCATCAGCGATTTGTCGCGCT
>JBBJNO010000214.1:0-482 GCA_037720875.1 Luteimonas sp.
CGAGACCCGCCCTACGTCGGCGCGCTCGTCCCGTCCCCCACCTGCGCGCCGCACGACATCTTCAATCATCGCCACCAGCCCCATGTGCATGCCGTCGTTGGGGTGGTAGATGCGCTCGACGCCGTAGTCCTGCAGCTCGCGGATTTCCTCCGGCGTGATCGTGCCGCCGCCGCCGCCGAACACCTTGATGTGGCCCGCGCCGCGTTCCTTGAGCATGTCGACCATGTACTTGAAGTACTCGACATGGCCGCCCTGGTAAGAACTCAGCGCGATGCCGTCGGCGTCTTCCTGCAATGCCGCACGCACGACGTCTTCGACGGAACGGTTGTGGCCCAGATGAACGACTTCCACACCCTGCGCCTGGATCAGGCGCCGCATGATGTTGATCGCCGCGTCGTGGCCATCGAACAGGCTGGCGGCGGTGACGAAACGCAGTGGCGAGGTGTCGGCCGCGGTCTGCGGCAACTGGCTGGCGGGAGTGC
>JBBJNO010000214.1:492-4597 GCA_037720875.1 Luteimonas sp.
GAAAACGTGATGCACGGATTGTAACGCGGCCCTCGATTCAGGCCCGGTGATTCAGGCGACGGCCAGATTCATCGCATCCGCGCGACAAGGCAGCGCGTAAACCAGTGTGTAGGCGGGCGGATTCACTCCTCGACGCCGTCTGCCTCCATCCGGTCCGACGTCGCTCCACGTCGGGTCGGATGTTTTTTGGGCGGTCAGAAAAACGGATCGCACCATGGCCTTATGTCTCATTGCAGATCGCGCGATGCAGGCGGTTGCGGCGATCGTCGGGTCCCGCCTCCGAACGATTGATGTCGCAGCCCACCTGCCCCGCGCGTTGGCCGAGGAGGCGCGCGACCATGGCCTAGTGCGTGGCGCCGTTGTCGTCGAAGCCGCCATGGCTGCTGGCGTTGGCGGAGGCCATCGCCACGGCTTCGATGTTGCGGTTGAGGCGTCGCAAAAAACGGCGACGTCCTGCCCGGGTCGGGACAGGCTCTCTATCCCACGGTTGTTGACCCTGATGTCCAGCGGGCCGTGTCACCACGAAATACCCGCGTACCGACACGCGATGCCGCGGCACACACACGACCCGCAGAGTGATTGCTTTAAACTGTCGTGCCGACCCTCAGAGGGCCGGGTCACGAATTGCCAGATCCACATTCGATTCAATCACTTGCATCACATTCCTGGCGTCATTCGCGATGCGCGATTCGATGGCCAGCTCCCGGAGTTCCGATGATTTTTGAAACCCTCGACACCACTGGTCACGAACAAGTCGTGTTCTGCCACAACAAGGACGCGGGCCTGAAGGCCATCATCGCGATCCACAACACCGTGCTGGGCCCGGCGCTCGGCGGCACGCGCATGTGGCCCTATCAGACCGAGGCGGACGCGCTCAAGGACGTGCTGCGCCTGTCGCGCGGCATGACCTACAAGAACGCGGTCGCCGGCCTCAATATCGGCGGCGGCAAGGCGG
The DNA here is from genome assembly GCA_037720875.1 of Luteimonas sp. GTDB lineage: Bacteria > Pseudomonadota > Gammaproteobacteria > Xanthomonadales > Xanthomonadaceae > JALYOU01. Next base: position 1,448 of record JBBJNO010000214.1, read on the forward strand.
TGATCATCGGCAATCCGGCCACCGACAAGTCCGAGGCATTATTCCGCGCGTTCGGCCAGTTCGTGGAATCACTCGGCGGCCGCTACATCACCGCCGAGGACGTCGGCATCGACGTCAACGACATGGAATACGTCTATCGCGAAACCGAATACGTGACCGGCGTGCACCAGGTGCATGGCGGCTCGGGTGATCCCTCGCCATTCACCGCCTACGGCACGCTGCAGGGCCTGATGGCCACGCTCAACCGCAAGTACGGCGATGAGGAAGTCGGCAAATATTCGTACGCCGTGCAGGGTCTCGGCCACGTCGGCATGGAATTCGTCAAGCTGCTGAAGGAACGCGGCGCCAGGATCTTCGTTACCGACATCGACAAACGGCTGGTCGACAAGGCCGTGTCCGACTACGGCGCCGAAGCCGTCGGTCTGGAAGAGATCTACGACGTGGCGGCCGACGTGTACTCGCCCTGCGCGCTGGGCGGCACCATCAACGAACAGACCCTGCCGCGCCTGAAGGCCAAGGTCATCTGCGGCGCGGCCAACAACCAGCTGGCCAACAACGCGATGGGCGATGAAGTCGAGAAGCGCGGCATCCTGTATGCCCCGGATTACGCGGTCAACGCCGGCGGCGTGATGAACGTGTCGCTGGAAATCGACGGCTACAACCGCGAACGCGCGATGCGGATGATGCGCACCATCTACCACAACCTCGCGCGTATTTATGAGATCTCCGAGCGCGACAAGATCCCGACCTACATGGCCGCCGATCGCCTGGCCGAAGAGCGCATCACCGCGATCGGCAAGCTCAAATTGCCACTGGGACGCTCCGCGCCGCGCTTCCAGGGGCGGATTCGCGGGAATCATTGACATACCCGTCCGTCATTCCCGCGAAGGCGGGAATCCAGTGCCTTGAACTTTTAAGATCAACGAGCCAAACGCAAAGTCCCTAGATTCCCGCCTTCGCGGGAATGACGAGCAAGAGCAGTCACCTTTCCATTCCTGAACTTCAAACCTCTGAATTCGCGACTTCCAATTCCCATGCGCACATTCCCCCTCGGCGAAGACATCGACGCACTCCGCGAGGCCGTGCGTCGTTTCGCCGATGCCGAAATCGCGCCACGCGCCGCGCAGATCGACCACGACAACGTCTTCCCGCAGGATCTGTGGGTCAAGCTCGGCGATCTTGGCGTGCTCGGCATCACCGTACCGGGCGAATACGGTGGCAGCGAGATGGGCTATCTCGCGCATCTGGTCGCGATGGAGGAAATCTCGCGCGCGTCGGGTTCGGTCGGCTTGAGCTACGGCGCCCATTCCAACCTGTGCGTCAACAACCTCTACGCCAACGGCAACCAGGCGCAACGCCACAAGTATCTGCCCAAGCTGTGCAGCGGCGAATGGAAAGGCGCGCTGGCAATGAGCGAGCCGGGCGCGGGTTCGGACGTGGTCGGTTCGATGCAATGCCGTGCGGAGCTTCGTTCAGAAGCGGGGCGCGGCGATGTGTGGGTCGCCAACGGCAACAAGATGTGGATCACCAACGGTCCGGAAGCCGATGTGCTGATCGTCTACATGCGCACGGCCGGCAAGGATGCGGGCAGCAAGTGCATGACCGCGTTTATTGTCGAAAAAGGCATGCAGGGCTACAGCACGGCGCAGAAACTCGACAAGCTCGGCATGCGCGGCAGCAACACCTGCGAACTGGTGTTCGAGAACTGCGAGATCCCGGCCGAGAACGTCCTGGGCGAGGTCAACAACGGCGTCAAGGTGTTGATGTCGGGTTTGAACACGGAGCGGCTGGTCCTCACCGGCGGCCCGCTCGGCCTGATGCAGGCTGCGCTCGATGCCGCCCTGCCCTACGTGCGCGAACGCAGGCAATTCGACGCGCCCATCGGCACCTTCGAACTGATGCAGGCCAAGATCGCCGACATGTACACCGCGCTGCAATCCTCACGCGCCTTCGGCTACCAGGTCGCGCGCGATTACGACAATGGCCGCAAATCGCGCATCGATCCGGCCAGCTGCCTGCTGCACGCCACCGACAGCGCCGTGCAGGTCGCGCTGGAAGCCATCCAGGCGCTCGGCGGCAACGGCTACATCAACGAATACCCCACCGGCCGCCTGCTGCGCGACGCCAAGCTGTATGCGATCGGCGCCGGTACCAACGAGATCCGGCGGATGCTGATCGGCAGGGAGTTGTTTGAAGGCCAGAGCTGATCCCTAGCCTGGGTAAGGCCATAGGCCGCACCCGGGCTCTTTGCGATCATCGTGAAAAGTCCCCGGATGCGCTTCGCTTATCCGGGCTACGCCACCCACAGGTGCCCAAATCCGCCCATTTGCGGCATTGCAGCATTGGGCGCAATAATCGGTCATTCCGGCACGCCCGGCCCGTCACGGAGTCTCCCATGTCCGACATCGTCATCGTTGGTGCCAAGCGCACCGGGATCGGTTCCTTCCTCGGCCAGTACACGGGCGTACCGACGCCAGCTCTGGGCACCGCCGCCATCAAGGGCGCGCTGGCGCATGCGGGCGTTGCGCCCGACCAGGTCGATGAAGTCATCATGGGCTGCGTGCTGTCGGCCGGCCTCGGCCAGGCCCCCGCCCGGCAGGCTGCCCTCGCCGCCGACATTCCCGCTTCAACCGGCTGCACCACCATCAACAAGGTCTGCGGCTCCGGCATGAAGGCGATCATGTTCGGATACGACCTGATCAAGGCGGGATCCGCCACGGTGGTGGTTGCTGGCGGCATGGAGTCGATGACTAATGCGCCGCACCTGCTCAACAACTCGCGCACCGGTATCCGTTATGGCACGGCCGAATTCCTCGACCACATGGCGTGGGACGGCCTGACCAATCCCTACGATGGCAAGGCCATGGGCGTGTTCGGTGATCTCGCCTGCGAGAAATACGACTTCAGCCGCGAAGAGCTCGATGCGTTTTCCGCCGAGAGCGGCCGGCGTGCGCAAACGGCGCGGACCAACGGCGCATTTGCCGATGAAATCGTCCCGGTGACGGTCAAGGGCCGCAAGGGCGAGGTCGTGGTCGACAGCGACGAGGAACCTGGCAAGATCGACCTTGCGAAAATTCCGACGTTGCGTGCGGCCTTCGGCAAGGAAGGTCGTTTAACCGCCGCGAGCTCTTCCAAGATTTCCGATGGCGC
>JBBJNO010000215.1:0-4562 GCA_037720875.1 Luteimonas sp.
GCCACGCAAGTCTGGGCCGCGGGCCTGATCGTCCGCGATGTGCCGCGTCGGCCGAGCAGCTGGCGCAATCGCGTGGCATTGCCGGACTGGCTGAAAGCACGCAGCATCATTGCCATCGCCGATATCGACACACGAAAACTCACGCGCATGCTGCGCGACGGTGGCGCGCAGAGTGGCGCGCTGATGGCGGGTGCGATCGACGTGGATAAAGCCATCGAAGCGGCAAGAAATTTTCCGGGCCTCACGGGCATGGATCTGGCCAAGGAAGTCAGCGCGCGCGCATCGTATCCATGGCGCGATGGCCAGCTCGATCTCGACAGCGGCCAATTCGCGAAGGCGGACGCGCGTTTCAAGGTCGTCGCCTACGACTTCGGCGTGAAGCAGAACATCCTTCGCATGCTGGTCGAACGCGGTTGCGGCGTGACCGTGGTGCCGGCGCAAACCTCTGCGGATGAAGTGCTGGCGATGAATCCAGACGGCGTATTCCTGTCGAACGGCCCCGGCGATCCTGCGCCGTGCGAGTACGCCATCGCTGCCATCCGCACGTTTGTCGACAGGAAGATTCCAACCTACGGCATCTGCCTCGGCCATCAACTTCTTGGCCTGGCGATCGGCGCGAAGACGCTGAAGATGAAATTTGGTCATCACGGCGCCAACCATCCGGTGATCGACCTGGATAGTGGCCAAGTGATGATCACCTCGCAGAACCACGGCTTTGCTGTTGATGAATCGACCTTGCCTGCGAATGCGCGTGTGACGCACCGCTCTCTGTTCGACGGCAGCAATCAAGGCATCGAATTGACAAACGCGCCTGCGTTTTCGTTCCAGGGCCACCCGGAAGCATCGCCTGGTCCACATGATGTCGCGCCGCTGTTCGACCGGTTCATCGAAGCAATGTTGTCCGCAAAGGGCGCAAAAGACGCAAAGAGAGCCTGAGTTGGAGCAGAAGCTTTCCGAGAAGGTCATAGGTTGTGCGATCGAAGTCAGTCGTACGCTTGGCCATGGATTCCTCGAGCGCGTGTACGAGTCCGCGTTGGCCATTGAATTGAACCGATCCGGAATTCCATTTGAACGGCAAAAGCCTATCCCTGTGTTTTACCGTAGTGAGCTTGTAGGCGACTACATTTGCGACTTTGTCATTGAGCGCAAACTGATCGTTGAAATCAAGGCGATGAAAACGCTGGCAAGCGCGCATGAAGCGCAGGTATTGAACTATTTGAAGGCTACGGAGCTTTCTGTCGGCCTCCTGCTCAATTTCGGCAACTCGAAGCTAGGCATTCGCCGCTTGGTGCGGAATCACGACGACACCAAGCCCTTTTAACTTTGCGTCCTTAGCGCCCTTTGCGGACAACAAAAGCAATGCCCAAACGCACCGACATCAAAACCATCCTGATCATCGGCGCCGGTCCGATCGTCATCGGCCAGGCCTGCGAGTTCGATTATTCCGGCGCGCAGGCGTGCAAGGCGTTGCGCGAGGAGGGTTACCGCGTCGTGCTGGTCAATTCCAATCCAGCGACGATCATGACCGACCCCGAAATGGCGGACGCGGTCTACATCGAACCGATCAACTGGAAGACCGTCGAGAAAATCATCGCCAAGGAAAAACCCGACGCGCTGCTGCCGACGATGGGCGGGCAGACCGCGTTGAACTGTGCGCTGGAGCTAGCCGATCACGGCGTGCTGGAGCAATACGGTGTCGAGTTGATCGGCGCATCGCGCGATGCGATCCGCATGGCCGAGGATCGCGAATTGTTCCGCGTGGCGATGGCCGAGATCGGCCTTGAATGTCCACAGGCCGAAGTCGCGCGTTCACTGGAACAGGCGCTGGATATCCAGACCCGCGTCGGCTATCCCACCATCATCCGTCCCAGTTTCACGCTCGGCGGCAGTGGCGGCGGCATCGCTTACAACCGTGAGGAACTGATTGATATCGTCAAACGCGGCCTCGAACTCTCACCGACCGGTGAGGTGCTGGTCGAGGAGTCGGTACTGGGTTGGAAGGAATTCGAGATGGAGGTGGTTCGCGACACCGCGGACAACTGCATCATCGTCTGCTCGATCGAAAACCTCGATCCGATGGGCGTGCACACCGGCGATTCCATCACCGTCGCACCGGCGCAGACGCTCACCGACAAGGAGTACCAGCGCCTGCGCGACGCCAGCATCGCGGTGCTGCGCAAGATCGGCGTCGATACCGGCGGCAGCAACGTGCAGTTCGGCATCAATGCGCAGACCGGACGCGTGGTGGTCATCGAGATGAATCCGCGCGTGTCGCGTTCGTCGGCGTTGGCATCGAAGGCGACCGGATTCCCGATCGCCAAGGTCGCTGCCAAGCTCGCCGTCGGTTACACGCTGGACGAACTCAAGAATGAAATCACCGGCGGCCTGACACCGGCGTCGTTCGAGCCGAGCATCGACTACGTCGTCACCAAGATCCCGCGTTTCGCGTTCGAGAAATTTCCCGCTGCCGATGCACGCCTGACCACGCAGATGAAGTCGGTCGGCGAAGTCATGGCCATCGGTCGCACCTTCCAGGAGTCGCTGCAGAAAGCCCTGCGCGGGCTGGAAACCGGCAAGTCCGGACTCGATCAGAGTGGACTTGATTTCAGTACCGACGAAGGCCTTGCCGAATTGCGGCGTGAACTGCGCGAGCCCGATCCCGAGCGCATCTTCCATGTCGCTGACGCCTTCCGCGCCGGCATGAGCGTCGAAGACGTCCATGCGCAATCGTTTATCGACCCGTGGTTCCTCGATCAGATCGAGGAACTGGTGGCGACCGAACAGGACGTCGCTTCGGCGGGCCTGTCCGCGCTCGATGCCAAGCGCATGCGCGGTCTCAAGCGCATGGGCTTTTCCGACATCCGCCTGGCGCAGCTCACTGGCACCAACGAGACCGCGATCCGTGTATTGCGCCGTGCGCTCGGCGTGCGGCCCGTCTACAAGCGCGTGGATTCGTGCGCGGCGGAGTTCGCAACGACCACCGCGTACCTGTATTCGACCTACGAGGACGAATGCGAGGCCAATCCGACGACGCGCGACAAGATCATCGTGCTCGGCGGTGGGCCGAACCGGATCGGGCAGGGCATCGAGTTCGATTACTGCTGCGTGCACGCGGCGCTGGCGCTGCGCGAGGATGGTTATGAAACCATCATGATCAACTGCAATCCGGAAACCGTGTCCACCGATTACGACACGTCGGACCGCCTGTATTTCGAGCCGGTGACGCTCGAGGATGTGCTGGAAATCGTGGCGATCGAAAAACCCGTGGGCGTAATCGTGCAGTACGGTGGGCAGACGCCGCTCAAGCTCGCACAGGCGCTGCAGGACAATGGCGTACCGATCATCGGCACATCGCCGGATTCGATTGATCTCGCCGAAGATCGCGAACGCTTCCAGCAACTGGTCGAAAAACTCGGCCTGGCGCAGCCGCCTAACCGCACCGCTCGCAATGCAGAAGAAGCACTGTCGCATGCGCGCGAGATCGGGTATCCGCTGGTGGTGCGGCCCAGTTATGTGCTGGGCGGCCGCGCGATGGAAGTGGTGCATTCCGATGCCGACCTGTCGCGCTACATCCGCGACGCGGTCAAGGTTTCAAACGATTCGCCGGTGCTGCTGGATCGCTTCCTCGACAACGCGGTCGAAGTCGATGTCGACGTGATCGCCGACAAGGACGGCAACGTGCTGATCGGCGGCGTCATGGAGCACATCGAGGAGGCCGGCGTGCATTCCGGCGATTCATCGTGCTCGCTGCCGCCTTATTCATTGTCGCCCGCTGTGCAGGAAAAGTTGCGCACACAAGTGGTCGCTTTGGCCAAGGCCTTGAACGTCATCGGGCTGATGAACACGCAATTCGCGGTGCAGACCAACGACAACGGCGAAGACATCATCTTCCTGCTGGAAGTCAATCCGCGCGCCTCGCGCACGGTGCCGTTCGTGTCCAAGGCGACCGGCATGCCGCTGGCCAAGATCGCGGCGCGCTGCATGGCGGGGATGACCCTGGCCGAGCAGGGTGTGACCGAGGAAATCGTGCCGGATTACTACTCGGTCAAGGAAGCGATTTTCCCGTTTGCCAAGTTCCAGAACGTCGATCCGATCCTCGGCCCGGAAATGCGTTCGACCGGCGAGGTGATGGGCGTGGGCCGCAGCTTTGGCGCCGCGTTCGCGCGTGCGCAGGAGGCCGCCAGCATCAAGGCGCCGCCGGTGGGCAAGGCCTTCATCTCGGTGCGTGACCCGGACAAGGTACGCGTGCTGCCGGTAGCGCAGGACCTGATCCGCCGCGGCTATTCGCTGGTGGCGACCAGCGGCACGGCGAAGTGGTTGCGCGAACACGACATCGAGTGCGCACAAATCAACAAGGTGATCGAGGGCCGGCCGCATATCGTCGACCTGATCAAGAACGGCGAGATCAGTTACATCGTCAACACCACCGAGGGCAAACAGGCGATTGCCGACTCGTTCTCGATCCGCCGCGAGGCTCTGCAGCATCGCGTCACCTATTCCACGACCGTTGCCGGCGCAAAGGCGTTGCTGCATTCTCTGGACTATCGCGACAGCGGCCCGGT
>JBBJNO010000013.1:0-8832 GCA_037720875.1 Luteimonas sp.
CTGGTCCAAGACCTGGGACGCGCAGGAGCGCATCGACGATTACGCACGTTTTGGCGTGCAGGTGCAGGTCATCAGCACGGTGCCGGTGATGTTCAGTTACTGGGGCAAGCCGCACCACGCCCTGGAACTGCACCAGGCCCTCAACGAGCACATGGCCGACACCTGCCGCCAGCATCCGCGGCATTACGCCGGCATCGGCACGGTACCGATGCAGTCGCCGCGCCTGGCCGTGCAGGAACTGGAACGCTGCATGGACCAGCTCGGCTTGCAGGGCGTGCAGATCGGTTCGCATATCGGCGAGTGGAATCTCGATGCGCCGGAATTGTTCGAGTTTTTTCAGGCCGCGAGCGAGCTCGGCGCGGCGATCCTGGTGCATCCGTGGGACATGATGGGCAGCGACACCATGTCGAAATACTGGCTGCCGTGGCTGGTCGGCATGCCCGCCGAACAATCGCGCGCGGCGTGCAGCCTGATCTTCGGCGGCGTATTGGAACGCTTGCCGAAACTGAAAGTGTGCCTCGCGCATGGCGGCGGAAGTTTTCCATACACCATCGGCCGCATCGAACACGGCTTCAACATGCGGCCCGATCTGGTGGCGACCGACAACCCGCGCAATCCGCGCGAATATTTGTCGCGGCTGTTTTTCGATTCATGGGTCGCGGACGACCGCGCGTTGAAATATCTCATCGAGACCTGCGGTGTGTCGCAGGTGATGCTCGGGACCGACTATCCCTTCCCGCTTGGCGAGCAGGAACCCGGCGCGGGGATTGCCGCGCTTGGGTTGGACGATGGTGAGCAGGCACGGCTTTATCACGGCACTGCGCTGGAATGGCTGGGACTGCCGGCGTCACGCTTCGCATGAAGCCATTTGTAGGAGCGCACCCGGGCGCGATGCCCTTCGCCACGGCGCGCCACAATCAAGAGCATCGCGCCCAGGTGCGCTCCTACAGGGCACTGCCATTGAGGACTCAATGATCGAATTTGTCACCGACGATTACGCGCAACAGCAGGACGCCGCCGACCCACTGCGCGCCTTCCGCGACGAATTCCTGATCCCGCGCCACAGCGATCAAGAGCAAGCCTACTTCTGCGGCAACTCGCTCGGCCTGCAACCCAGGGGCGCGCGGGCGCATGTCGAGGAAGTGCTCGACAAATGGGCGACAGAGGCCGTCGAGGGCCACTTCACCGGCGAGGCGCAATGGATGCCGTATCACCAACTCGTTCGCGAGCAGTTGGCGCATGTTGTCGGCGCGCAGCCGTCGGAAGTGGTGGCGATGAACTCGTTGACCGCCAACCTGCATTTGATGATGGTGAGTTTCTACCAGCCGACCATCGAGCGCACCGCGATCCTGGTCGAGGCCGGCAGCTTTCCGTCGGATCGCTACGCGGTCGAATCGCAATTGCGTTATCGCGGCTTGCCGCCGGAATTGTGCCTGATCGAAGTCGAACCCGATGAGCCCAACGGCACCATCTCCATGCAGCATCTTGAGCGCGCTATTGCCGAACATGGGCCGCGCCTCGCGATGATCCTGTGGCCCGGCGTGCAGTACCGCACCGGCCAGGCCTTCGACCTCAAGGAAATCGCACGGCTTGGCCATGCCGCCGGCGCGATCGTCGGCTTCGACCTTGCGCATGCCGCGGGCAATCTTCCCCTGCAGTTGCACGACAGCGGCGCCGACTTCGCGGTGTGGTGCCACTACAAGTACATGAACTCCGGCCCCGGTGCTGTCGCGGGCTGTTTCGTGCATGAGCGTCATGCGAAAACGCAGCGACCCCGTTTTGCCGGTTGGTGGGGGCACGATCAATCGACGCGTTTCCGCATGGGCCCGGAGTTCGTGCCGACGCCTGGCGCGGAAGGTTGGCAACTCAGCAATCCGCCGATCCTGGGACTTGCGCCGTTGCGCGCGTCGCTGGATTTGTTCGGGCGCGCCGGCATGGACAAATTGCGCGAGAAATCATTGAAGCTCACGGGCTATCTGGAAGCGTTGATTCGCGAACGTCTCGTCGAAACCTTGCAGATCGTGACGCCATCTGAAACCGAACGTCGAGGGTGTCAGCTTTCGTTGCGCGTTATCGGCGGACGCGAACAGGGGCGTTCGCTGTTCGAGTTCCTGTCCACCCATGGCGTGCTTGGCGACTGGCGCGAACCGGATGTAATCCGCATCTCCCCTGCCCCGCTGTACAACAACCATGAGGACGTTTTGCGCTTCGCCCGCGCAGTCGAGGCCTGGCGCGCATGAACTTCCTCGCTCGTCATTCCCGCGAAGGCGGGAACCCATGCCAGCGGACCTGACAGATGCAAGGTAGTCTCGCTGTTTACATCCTCGCCAGCGAACGCAACCGCGCTCTGTACACAGGTCGTCATGACGAGCAACAACCATGAATGTCAATACCAGCCGTCAGTTCACCCTCATTGGCGCCGGCCTTGCGGGCGGCTTGCTGGCAACCTTGCTTGCCAAACGCGGCTGGCAGATCGATGTTTACGAGAAACGCAGCGATCCACGATTGGCGGGCTACGAAGGCGGGCGCTCGATCAATCTGGCCTTGGCCGAGCGCGGCCTGCATGCCTTGCGAAGCGCCGGCGCGGACGCTGCGGTGCTCGACCGCGCGGTGATGATGCGCGGCCGCATGGTGCATCTCGCGGACGGCACGCAGCAACTGCAACGCTACGGCAAGGACGACAGCGAGGTGATCTGGTCGGTCAGCCGGGGCGAGCTCAACATCACTCTGCTCAATGCCGCGGAACAAGCGGGCGCGCGGCTGCATTTCAATCACCGGCTCGATGCCGTGGATTTCGACCAACGCACCGCGGCCTTCATCGATGACCATGGCGGTATTCGTACCAAGATTGGATTCACTGCATTGCTTGGCGCGGACGGCGCTGGCTCCGCGCTGCGTACGGCGATGAACAAACGCAGCAACCTGGGCGAGCGCTTCGAGCCGCTCGGGCATTCGTACAGGGAACTGGAGATTCCGCCTGCCCAGGACGGCAGTTTCCGCATCGAGCCCAATGCGCTGCATATCTGGCCGCGCGGCAACTACATGTGCATCGCACTGCCCAACGACGAGAAGACATTCACCGTTACCTTGTTCCTGCCGAACGAAGGCGACCCGAGTTTCGCCACGATCCAGAACGGCAACGATGCACGCGCCTTGTTCGAGCGTGATTTCACTGACACGCTGCCGCTGATCCCGCGTCTAGAGCAAGATTTCGAGCGCAATCCTTCCGGACTGCTGGCGACGCTGTACCTCGATCGTTGGCAGCTGGATGGATGCGCCGTGCTGCTCGGCGATGCCGCGCATGCGATGGTTCCCTTCCACGGCCAGGGCATGAATTGCGCGTTCGAGGATTGCGTCGCCCTGGCCGCGCATCTCGATCGCGAATCCAACCTCGCCATCGCCTTCGCGGCCTTCGAGGCCGAACGCCGTCCCAATGCACTGGCAATCCAGGCGATGGCCCTGGAAAACTATCTCGAGATGCGCAGTCGCGTGGACGATGCCGACTACCTGCTGCAACGTGAACTGGAAGCGGAGCTTGCGCAACGCTACCCCGATCGATTCGTGCCGCGCTACGCGATGGTGACGTTCCATCGCCTGCCCTACGCCGTCGCCTTTGAGCGCGGACGCGTCCAGCGCGAACTGCTGGTCGAAGCAACACGTGCTCACGACGCGCTCGAGACAGTTGACTGGGACTGGATCGATGCCGAAGTGCGCAGGTGCTTGCCGGCCTTCGAGGTCGAGCGCTGAATGGCTGCCAGCTTCCTGTTCTACGACCTGGAAACCTTCGGCGCCGATCCGCGCCGGACCCGGATTGCCCAGTTCGCCGCGATCCGCACCGATGTCGAACTCAACGAGATCGACGACCCGATCAGCTTCTTCGTCAAACCCGCCGACGACCTGCTGCCCTCGCCCGTCGCCACGCTGATCACGGGCATCGCGCCGCAGGATGCGCTGCGCGATGGCGTCAACGAGGCCGAAGCGTTCGCGCGCATCGTCGACGAGATGGCGCGCCCGGAAACCTGCACACTCGGTTACAACTCGCTGCGATTCGACGACGAGTTCATCCGCCACGGCCTGTTCCGCAACTTTCACGATGCCTACGAGCGCGAATGGCGCGGCGGCAACTCGCGCTGGGACCTGCTCGACGTGTTGCGCCTGGCGCATGCATTGCGTCCGCAAGGCCTGGCGTGGCCGCGTCGCGAGGATGGCTTCGCCTCATTCCGGCTGGAGCATCTCGCGGTCGCAAACGGCGTGCGCACCGGCGACGCGCACGAGGCCTTGTCCGACGTGCGTGCGCTGATCGGTCTTGCGCGTAAATTGAAACAGGCGCAGCCCCGGTTCTGGGACTACGCGTTGAGACTGCGCGACAAACGCTTCGCCGCGCAGAGGCTCGACTCGATCGCGATGACGCCGGTGCTCCACATCTCGCAACGCTATCCCGCGAGCCGCCTGTGTGCGGCGCCGGTCGTGCCGATCACGCGGCATCCGCGCATCGACAGCCGCGTGATCGTGTTCGACCTGGTCGATGAGCCGGACAGGTTGATCGAACTGAGTGCTGAAGACATCGCCGACCGCCTGTACACGCCTGCTGCCGATCTGCCGGAGGGCGAAAGCCGTATCGGGCTGAAGGAAGTCCACCTCAACAAATGTCCCGCGTTGGTGGACTGGACGCATTTGCGCGACAGCGACTTCGCACGGTTGCAGATCGACCCGGTCGTCGTCGAGGAACGTGCGGCACGGTTGCGCGAAATCGGTCCGGCGCTCGCCGAGAAAGTCAGGCGGGTTTACGCCAGCGAGCGTGCGCGCGAGCCCGGTGATGTGGATGATTCGCTCTATGACGGCTTCGTTTCGGATGGAGACAAGCGCAAGTTCGCCACCGTGCGTTCGCTTCAGCCGCAGGCGCTCGGCGATCACCAATTCGGTTTTCAGGATTCCCGTCTGCCTGAATTGTTGTTCCGCTATCGCGCGCGTAACTGGCCGGACATATTGACGCAACTCGAACGCGACCGCTGGGATGCGTTTAGGCGGCGGCGCCTGCACGATGACAGCGGCATGTCGGAACTCACGTTTGGACAATTCGATGTAGAAATCGGTGCGATGCGGGTGCTACATGCAACTGACAGCAAGAAGCTCGCACTCCTTGATCGTCTTGATGGCTGGGGTCGCGACTTGCGGGCAAGCTTGGCATGAGCAGCATGCAAACACGCAGGGCGGGTCTCGACCCGCCGCTGCCATCGGACCGACCCGGCAATGCCTCGCTTTTGATGCGGCGGGTCAAGACCCGCCCTACGCAAACACTGGGCCCTCGATGACCACCTATTTCACCGACAAGACCTTCAAGTTCCTGCGTGCGCTCGCGCGCAATAACAATCGCGTCTGGTTCCATGCGCACAAGGTGGATTACGAGACGCATGTCCGTGGCCCGTTCCAGTCGTTGCTCAGTGATCTGCAACCCGACCTGGCCCTGGTCAGTCAGCACTATCGTGCCGAACCGAAAACGGTGGGCGGCTCGTTGTTCCGCATCCAGCGCGACACGCGCTTCGCCAACGACAAGGCGCCCTACAAAGCTTGGCAAGGGGCACGTTTGTTCCACGAGCGTGGACGACAGGCCGAGGCGCCTTCTTTTTATCTGCACCTGCAACCGGGCAACAATTTCATCGGCGCCGGGCTGTGGCATCCGCAATCTGCGACTTTGCGCGGCATCCGTCACTTCATCTTCGACAATCCCGGCAGCTGGAAGGCCGCCGCGCACGATCCCGCGTTCCGGCGGCGTTTCGATCTGGACGACGACGAGATGCTGGTGCGTCCGCCGCGCGGCTTTCCGCCGGAGTTTGCGTACATCGAGGACTTGAAACGCAAGAACTACGTCGCTTTGCGGCAGATCGACGATGCGGTGACGCTGGGTCCGAAGTTGCGGCAGACGCTGGCGAAGGATCTGGCCGCGCTGGCGCCTTTTGTCGATTACCTGTGCGCTGCGCTCGACCTCGAGTTCTGATTTCAGGTGAACGCTCGCGCCCAGGGGCGCCCCTACATGAAGCTTCGACGGGATCTGCAATGATTGGCGCAGTCTCGTCCGGAGTTGCACGATGAAAAAATGGAGCGCGCTCGTCCTCGTCGTACTGTTCGCCTTGGCGGGTTACGTGGCGGCCGGCCCCTACCTCACCTTGCGCGCGATTCGCGAGGCGGTGAAGACTGGCAATCATGCGGCCTTGGCCGATCAAGTCGATTTCCCTGCGTTGCGCGCCAGCTTCAAGGCGCAACTCGGCGACTATCTGATTCGCGAAGCCGGAGCGGACATGCAAGCGAGTCCATTCGGCGCGCTTGCCTTGACGGTGGCCGGTGGCGCGATCAATGCCGCTGTCGATGTCATGGTCAATCCTGCAGGACTCGGTGCGCTGATGGAAGGACGACAGGTGTGGCGGAATGTGCGTGGCGGATTCGATACGCAGCCGCAAGTGGGCGGCGGACAGCCGCTTCAGGATCCGGAGTATCGCTATGAGTCGCTGTCGCGTTTCACTGCGACTGTGCCGGATGAGAGTGGCAAGCCGGTTATGTTCGTTCTGACCCGCGATGGCTTGCATTGGGAACTTTCGGACGTGCGGTTGCCCTTGTCCCACGGGGACTCCCCTGGGTCGTAGGAGCGGCTTCAGCCGCGAGCTCTTCGGCGCTGGCGGCGAAGGCGGCGAAGGCGGCGACAAAAGGCTGAGAGTGTCTGCGACTGAACGTGGAACCTACCCCTAGTTGTTCGAGACCCCGTGCGGGACATGCCCGGCCGCGACATGCTGCCGGGCCGAGTCGATGTTGTGCAGCGAATCGTCGAAGAAGATGTCGGCGCCAAACGCTTCCAGGAACGGGCCCTTGGCGCGGCCGCCGAGGAACAAGGCTTCATCCAGTCGCACGTCCCATTCGCGCAGGGTACGGATCACGCGTTCGTGGGCGGGCGCGGAGCGCGCGGTGACCAGGGCTGTGCGGATCGGCGCGGCTTCGCCCGTCGGGAACGCGGCTTGCAGGCGATGCAAGGCATCCAGGAAGCCCTTGAACGGCCCGCCTGACAACGGCTCGCGCGCGCGTTCGCGTTCGTGGCGCGCGAACGCCTCGATGCCATCTTCGCGCGACATGCGCTCACCTTCATCGCCGAAGATCACGGCGTCGCCATCGAACGCGATGCGCAGTTGATCGGAGCGTTGCTGCGGCGCCCCCTGACGAGAGCCCTCGGGGGCAGGCTTGGCGGGAAGGATGGTCGCGGCGGCGACGCCATGTTCCAGCGCCCGCCGCACCGATTCCGGATTGGCCGACAGGAACAATTGCGCGCCGAAGGGCTTGATGTACGGCCAGGTCGGCGCGCCTGAGGTAAACGTCGCGCGCGTGATCGCAAGTCCGTGATGCTGGATGGAATTGAAGATGCCAAGCCCGGTGTCGGACGAATTGCGCGACAGCAGGATCACCTCGACATGCGGCGCGTCGGGCGACGCGTTGTCGTTGAGCGCCAGCAGCTTGCGCACCAGCGAAAACGCGATGCCGGGCTCAAGCACTTCGTCCTCGCGCTTGCGCTGGTGCGCGGCGTAGGCCTGGATGCCCTCGCTCTCGAACAGCCCGTGGCTGTGTTCGAGGTCGAACAGGGCGCGTGCGGTGATTGCGACGATGAGCGGGTTTGGAGTATCGGGCGCCATGCAGGCAGTATCGCGCATGGGTGTCGCGTAGGTTGCGAATGAAGGGAATTTGCAAACCTTGAAAAACTCCGCGATCAAAGCTCCGTCATCCCGGCGAAGACCGGGACTCAGCTTTCAGGTCGCGGAGAGTTGGCTCCCGGCTTTCGCCTTGTCGTTCTCCAGCCTCCTTACACCACGAACTGCTCGCTGAGGATGCGTTCTTCGAGGTTGTGTTCGGGGTCGAACAACAACGTCACCGTGAGGTCGCGCGATTCGCGGATGGTGACTTCAACGACGTCGCGCGTTTCATGCGAATCGGCGGTGACGCTCACTGGCCGTTTGTACGGATCCAGCACGCGGAAACGCACCTCGGTGTCGGCCTTGAGCACGGCGCCACGCCAGCGCCGCGGACGGAACGGCGCGATCGGTGTCAACGCGATCACGCCCGAACCCAGCGGCAGGATCGGCCCATGCGCGGAAAAGTTGTACGCGGTGCTGCCGGCGGCGGTGGCCAGCATGACACCGTCGCACACCAGTTCATCGAGGCGCGTCTGGCCGTTGAGGTCGATGCGCACGTGCGCGGCCTGGCGTGTCTGCCGCAACAACGACACTTCGTTGTAGGCCAGCGAGCCGACGCTTGCGCCCGATTCGGTCAGCGCCAGCATTTCCAGCGGCCGCAGGACCGCGGGCTCGGTCATGGCGATGCGTTCGATCAGGTCATCGCTGCGGTGCTGGTTCATCAGAAAACCGACCGTGCCGAGTTTCATCCCGTAGACGGGTTTGCCGAGGCCGCCGTAGCGATGCAGCGTCTGCAACATGAAGCCATCGCCGCCGAGCGGGCAGATCACATCCGCGTCTTCCGGCGCATGCTGGCCATGCACGGATACCAGGTCATCCAGCGCCTGCTGCGCACCGTCCGCTGGACTGGCGAGGAAGGCGATGCGCGGCATCTGGCTCATCGGGGAATCCATGTTGGGTCGATGATCATGGCGTGGCGAGCATAACGCGCTGCGCAGCCGCAGGTGATGTATCCGGGCTGCATATGCTCTCCTGTAGAGGTCCTCCGACTGACTCAGATGAGCAAAAGATCTTGCTGCGCAGCTTCTCGAGTTTGCATCACTCTTTGTAGGAGCGGCTTTAGCCGCGAGCTTTCACCCTGTCCTCCACGAATCCCGAAGAGCTC
>JBBJNO010000013.1:8842-12416 GCA_037720875.1 Luteimonas sp.
GAGCTCGCGGCTAAAGCCGCTCCTACAGAGAGCGAAGGCGAAAGCAGCGGAGTTGCTCATCCTGAGCCTCCTAGAACCTATCTCAATTTAGGAAGCAACGAACTTCTTTACTCGTCATTCCCGCGAAGGCGGGAATCTGGAGACTTTAAGACGTTGAAAACAAAGTCCCTGGATTCCCGCTTTTCGCGGGAATGACGATTGCAAGTTTATGAGTTCAGATATTGAGATAGGTTCTAAGAATGCTCTGCGCAGGCCTAGAAGCGGGCAACGCAAGAGTTGCCTACTCGCCCGCGAACGCCATCTGCGCCAACCGGCGCACCGCCACCGACACCGTCGGATAGTCGAGCGATTTCTGCGCGACCAGCTCGGCGAACATCGATTGGGTGAAGCGCAATGACGCATCGTCGCGTTGCAGCCATTGCTCTACCTGCTGCTCCGGCGAGCCCTTGCCGGTGGACAGCACCTGGCCGACCAACGACCGTTGCTGCGTCGCAAGTTCGTCGCGCAGCACCCCGCGCGCATGCGCATGCCAGCGGCCTTCGACAGGAAGCGCATCGATCTGCTCGCGCAGCCATCTCAGGTTGAGCGCATCGCCCAGGCCGTAGTACGCCTTGGCGACATCGACCGGCTGCAAGGTGCGTGCCGCGGCCACTTCGACGATGTCGGGCGCGGCATCCAGCAATCGCAGTGTCGCAAGCTGGGCCGACAACTCCGGAGACAACCCCTTTTGTTGCCAGACCGCGACACGCGCGTCGTAGTCGGCGCGCAAGGTCTTCGGCAACAGCGCGGGCAACCCGGCACGGATCGCGAGGATGCCGGTGCGGTAACGCTCCACCGCCGCGGCGATGTCGGGCATCGCACCCGGGCGCGACAGCAGCCAGCGCGACATCGAGCGCAACAGGTTCCAGATTTCCAGCAGCGCATCGATCTGCACCGCTTCGGGCACCTGGCGGTCGAGCGCATCGATCTGCGCCCACAAATCCCGCGTATCCAGCGCCTCGCGGCTGGTGGTGTATGCCTCGGCGACTTCGGCCGACGTGCGCCCGGTGTCTTCCTGCATGCGCAGGGTGAAAGTCGCGCCCATGCGATTGACCATCGAGTTGGTCACCGCGGTGGCGATGATCTCGCGCTTGAGCCGGTGGTTCTGCATCGCCGCTGCGTATTTGTGCTGCAAGGGGATCGGGAAATAGCGCACCAGTTCCTTCGACAGGAACGCATCCTCGGGCACGTCCGAATCGAGCAACCGCATGTACAAGACAATCTTGGCGTACGACAGCAACGTCGAGAGTTCCGGCCGGGTCAAGCCTTCACCACGTGCCTTGCGGTCGGCAAGCTCGACATCCGACGGCAGGAATTCGATCTGGCGATCGAGCAGGCCTTCGCTTTCCAGCGTGCGGATGAAATGTTGCTTGGAGCCGAGCCGCGACACGCTCATCCGCTCCATCAAGCTGATCGCCTGGTTCTGGCGGTAGTTGTCATTGAGTACCAGGTCGGCCACTTCATCGGTCATCGCCGCAAGCAACGTATTACGCGCGTCCAGCGCCAGACGGCCTGCCTGCACTTCGCCGTTGAGCAGGATCTTGATGTTGACTTCGTGGTCCGACGTGTCCACGCCGGCCGAGTTGTCGATGAAATCGGTGTTGAGCAACACATGCGCTTCGCGCTCGGCCTCGACACGGCCATTCTGCGTCACGCCGAGATTGCCACCCTCGCCGATCACCTTGCAGCGCAACTCGAGGCCATCGACGCGCAGCGCGTTGTTGGCGCGATCGCCGACATCGGCGTGCGTCTCGAAACTGGCCTTGACATAGGTGCCGATACCGCCATTCCACAACAAGTCGACTGGCGCCTTTAGGATTGCGTTCATTAGTTCTGCAGGACTCATTGCCTCGATGGCGTCATCGATGCCAAGCGCCATCCTGACTTCCGGCGTCAGCGGGATCGACTTCAACGTGCGCGGGAACAGTCCACCGCCCGCGCTGATCAACGACTTGTCGTAATCCTCCCAGCTCGATCGCGGCAAGGCGAACATGCGTTCGCGTTCGATGAAGCTCCTGGCCGCGTCCGGACTCGGGTCGAGGAGGATGTGACGATGATCGAACGCGGCCAGCAGCCGGATGTGCTTCGACAGCAACATGCCGTTGCCGAACACGTCACCCGACATGTCGCCGATGCCGACCACGGTAAAGTCCTGCGTCTGCGAGTCGCGGCCCATTGCGCGGAAGTGGCGCTTGACCGATTCCCACGCACCCTTCGCGGTGATACCCATGCCCTTGTGGTCGTAACCGACCGAACCGCCCGATGCGAACGCATCGCCCAGCCAGAAGTCGTGCTCGGCGGCGATAGCGTTGGCGATGTCGGAGAACGTGGCCGTGCCCTTGTCGGCGGCGACCACCAGGTACGGATCGTCCTGGTCGTGGCGCACGACATCCTGCGGATGCACGACCTTGCCTTCAACCAGGTTGTCGGTGATGTCGAGCAGCGCATGAATGAACATCTTGTAGCAGGCCACGCCTTCGGCCATCACCGCGTCGCGGCTTTCCGGTGTGAAGCCGCCGCCCACCGGCGATTTCTTGACGAAGAAACCACCCTTGGCGCCGACCGGCACGATCACCGTGTTCTTGACCATCTGCGCCTTGACCAGGCCCAGCACCTCGGTGCGGAAATCCTCGCGTCGGTCCGACCAGCGCAGGCCGCCGCGCGCGACCGGACCGAAGCGCAGATGGATACCTTCCACGCGCGGGCTGTACACGAAGATCTCGCGATACGGCACGGGCTTGGGCAAGTCGGGCACCTTGGCCGAGTCGAACTTGTAACTGATGTAGTGCGCCGGGTTGCCGGCGTGCCGCTGGTAATAGTTGGTGCGCAGGGTCGCGTCGATGACGCCGATGTAGCTGCGCAGGATGCGGTCCTCGTCGAGGATGGAGACGCGGTCCAGTAAAGCCTTCAACGCGCTGCGCGTGCTGTCGATCTGCTTGTCGCGCGGCGCCGAGCGCGCATCGAGCACCGACTGCAGCGTCTTCTGTGCCGCGTCATCGCCGGCAAGCGCATGCAATTGTTGTTGCAGCTGCTGCGCGCCTTCCTGTATCTGCACGGGCGTCTCATTGCCGGTGCACGGATCGAATTTCGCCTCGAACAATTCCACCAGCAAGCGCGCCAGCAGTGGATGCTTCGCCAGCGTCTGTTCGACATAAGCCTGCGAAAACGGCACACCGACTTGCTGCAGGTATTTGTTGTAGCCGCGCAGCAGCGCTACCTGCCGCCAATCCAGGCCGCCATCGAGGATCAGCCGGTTGAAACCGTCGTTCTCGGCATCGCCGTGCCAGATGCGCGAGAACGCTTCCTCGAAATTCTCATCCAGTGTGCTGACATCGAGTTCGGCGTTGGCGGCTTCCACTTCGAAGTCCTGGATGTAGACCGGCTGGTTGTCGATCTCGATCCGGTACGGGTGCTCGGAGATCACACGCAAGCCCATGTTTTCCATCATCGGCAACACGTCCGACAACGGGATGTCGCTGTTCTGGCGATACAGCTTGAAGCGCAGGCCACCGTCACCGCGACGCTGCCGGCACAG
>JBBJNO010000013.1:12426-18184 GCA_037720875.1 Luteimonas sp.
AGCTGCTCGACATCCTTGGCCGCGATGGCCGGTGTGACTTCCTCGATGTAGGCCATCGGCAAGGCGCGGCCGTAGTGATTGGCCATGCGCAAACCATCCTGCTCGCCGTGTTTGCGCACCACTTCATCGCGCAACTCGTCGTGCCAGTTGCGCACGATGTTGCCAAGTTCGTCATCCAACGCCTTGGCGTCGAAATCCACCTGCTCACCCGGTTTCGGGCGGGCGATCAGATGCAGTTGCGCCAGCGGCGACTCACCGACCTGGATCGAGGTGTCGATGTGTTCGGCATTCAACGCAGTCTTGAGCATCTGCTCGATGCGCAGGCGCGTATCTGTGTTGAAGCGGTCGCGCGGCACGAACGCCAGCGCCGAAAAAAACCGTCCGTACGGATCGCGGCGCAGGAACAACTTCGGACGCACCCGCTCCTGCAAGCCGAGGATGCCGGTCGCGGTGCGATACAGGTCGTCCTCGCTGGACTGGAACAGCTCATCGCGGGGCAGCATTTCCAGGATGTTCTTCAACGCCTTGCCGCTGTGGCTATTGGGCACGAGGCCCGAGCGCGTCATGACATGGTCGTAGCGCTGCCGCACCACCGGAATGTCCCACGGGCGATACGCATACGCGCTACTGGTATACAGGCCGAGGAAGCGTTCCTCGCGCACCGGGCGATCGTTCTCGTCGAACGACAACACGCCGATGTAATCCATGTAGCCGGAGCGATGCACGGTGGAACGCGCATTGGTCTTGGTGAGGATCAGGCTGTCGGTCGCGCCGGACTGCTGCATCGAATGTGCAGCGAGTTGTCCGAGCGGCCGCGGTGGATGCTTGTCGGTGCCGCGCAGCAGACCGAGCCCCGTGCCCGGCACGGCGCGCAACACGTCCACACCGTTTTCAGCGACGACCTCGTATTCGCGATAGCCGAAGAAGGTAAAGTGGTTGTTGGCGGCCCAGCGCAGGAAATCCTGCGCCTCCTCGCGTGCGGCGCGGCTGACCGGCATCGGGCGGCGCGCGAGCTCCTCGGCGACCCCGCTCATGCGGTCCCGCATGCGGGCCCAGTCCCCGACGATCACACGCACGTCCTGCAGCGCCTTGCGCACCTCGGACTCGATCCTTGCGAAATCCTCACCGGGCGTTTGCCGGTCGATCTCCAGATACAGCAGCGATTCGGGAATGCCCTGCCCAGCCGCGATCATCCTGCCCTCGGCGTCGCGCTCGACGGGAACCACCGGATGGCCCAGCACATGGACGCTGATGTTCGCCTGCGCCATCGCCATGCCGACCGAATCGACCAGGAACGGCATGTCGTCATTGATGGCCTGCAGCACCGTGTGCGGCGATTGCCAGCCGTGTTCCTCGATCGTGGGATTGAATAATCGCACCACGACCTCGCCGGGCTGTCGCTGCCGCGCCAGCTCGAGCACGCTGCGCGCCAGCGCCGCCCACTCGGCGGGCGTATGCACCGCATATTCCTCCGGCGACAACCGGGCAAAAAATGCGTTGACGAAGGGCTCGGCGATGCCGCGCTCATTCGCCGGCAGCAACTGGTGCAAGGCGTCGAGAATCGGCGCGAGGGAAACGTCGTGCAGGGTATGGGCAGGCTGGGCGTTCATGTGGGGTCCGTGAACAATCGGTGTGGCAAATCCATCGTAGCGATCTGCACGGGAGCAAGCAGTTGGGGAAAAATCAGGACAGCACTATTTTTTTTCAAGCCTTCCTCAGCGCAAGCCGGTCTCGTGGCGTGCAATCACCAGTCGCTGGATCTCGCTGGTGCCCTCATAGATTTCGGTGATCTTGGCATCGCGGAAATAACGCTCCAGCGGCATCTCCTTGGAGTAGCCCATGCCGCCGTGGATCTGCACGGCCTGGTGCGTGATCCACATCGCCGCTTCGGAAGCAGTGAGCTTGGCGACGGCCGCCTCGGTGGTGAATTTCTGGCCCTGCCCCTTCAACCACGCGGCACGCAGCGTCAACAGCAGCGACGCGTCGAGCTTGCACTTCATGTCGGCGATCTTGGCCTGGGTCATCTGGAACGCACCAATCGGCTGGCCGAAGGCCTTGCGCTCACGCACGTATTCCAGCGTGGCCTCATAGGCGGCGCGTGCGAGTCCAATCGCCTGCGACGCGATGCCGATGCGGCCTGCATCCAGCACACCCATGGCGATCTTGAAACCGTGTCCGTCTTCGCCCAACACCTCTTCCGGCGGCGCGAGGTAATCGGTGAATTCGATCTCGCAGGTGGCCGATGCGCGGATGCCGAGCTTGGGTTCGGTCTTGCCGCGATGGAAGCCGTCGCGCGCGGTGTCGATCACGAAGGCGGTGATGCCGCGCGCGCCCTTGTCGGGATCGGTCATCGCGAACAGCACGATGTATTTGGCGACCGGGCCGGAGGTGATCCAGCTCTTCTTGCCGTTGATTACGTAGCTGCCATCGGCCTGCTTCACCGCGCGACACTTCATCGCGGTGGCGTCGGAGCCCGATTGCGGCTCGGTCAATGCAAACGCGCCGATTTCAGCGCCCTCGGCGATCGCGCGCACATACAACTGTTTTTGCGCTTCGGTGCCGTGGGTCAGGATGCCGTTGCAGAACAGCGAGTTGTTGACCGACATGATGGTCGAGTGCGCGGCATCGCCTGCGGCAATCTCGACCATGGCCAGCACGTAGCCAATCGGATCCATGCCCGCGCCGCCATATTCGGCCGGCACCTCGATCCCCATCAGCCCGTTTTCACCGAGCAGCTTGATATTGTCGAGTGGGAATTCGCCGGTCTTGTCGAAGTGCTCGGCGCTCGGTGCGATCTTCTCTAGCGCGATGCGCCGCGCCACGTCCTGGATCATCAACTGCTCTTCGGTGTAACGAAAATCCACGTGCGCACCTGCGATTGAGTGACAGGGGTGGAATTGTACCGGGAGCGGGTGAGCCGATGAGTGGATGACTGCTCTTGCTCGTTATTCCCGCGCAGGCGGGAACCCATGCCGATAGACCTTGCGCAGAGCAATCACGACGATCTTGAAATGTACGGAAATGGGTCCCCGCCTGCGCGGGAATGACGAGAAAAAAAGCGCCGAGATCTCCGGCGACCGGCTGCCGGTCCACGGCTATCCCGCCTTGACGCCACCCACCCTACCCCGTAGCCTTCATCTCTGAATCGCGATGGAAAGATATGAATGGATCTTGAGGGCTGGTCAGCGCATTTCAAGCTGTTCGCGGACGCCACGCGCGTGCGCCTGCTGGCGCTGCTGGAAGGCGAGGAATTGACCGTCGCCGAGTTGTCTTCGATCACCCGGCTCGCGCAGCCGCGCGTGTCCACCCATCTCGCGCGGTTGAAGGAAGCGGGTCTGGTGCGTGACCGGCGCGCTGGCGTGTCGGCCTATTACCGTTTCGACGACAGCGCACTCGATCCGGCGCAGCGCATCCTGTGGCAGAGCCTGCGCACCGGCAGCGACGACCCCTTGCTGCGGCAGGATGCCGAGCGCGTGCCCGCGGTACTGGCGACGCGCGCCGCCGACCAGAACTGGGCCGACAGCGTGGCCGGCGACATGGAGCGCCATTATTCACCGGGGCGCACGTGGGAAGCGTTGGCGCGTTCGGCATTGCCCTTGCTCGAAACCGGCGACGTGCTGGACCTTGCATCGGGCGACGGCGTGCTCGCCGAATTGCTGGCGCCGCATGCACATCGCTATGTGTGCGTCGATACCAGCCCGCGCGTGGTCGCGGCCGCGGCCGAACGCCTGCGTCCGTTCAAGAATGTCGAAGTCCGCACCGGCGACATGCACGCGTTGCCGTTCGCAGCCGGCGAATTTGACCTGGTCGTGTTGATGCACGCATTGACCTACGCAACGCGCCCCGCGCAGGCCGTGGCCGAGGCTTCGCGTGTGTTGCGCAAGGGCGGTCGCTTGTTGCTGAGCAGTCTGGCCAGGCACGAACACAAGGCGGCAGTCGAGTTGTACGGACACGTCAATCTCGGCTTTACCGACAAGGAGTTGCGCAAGTTCGCCGAAAAGGCGGGCTTGGAAGTGCTCACCACCGAAACCATCACCCGCGAAAAACGCCCGCCGCATTTTGAAGTCATTTCGCTGATTGCGAGGAAGAAATGAACCAGCGCTTTGAAGCGTTTGTGTCCGCAAAGGACGCGAAAGACGTAAAGAGAAACAGAAGCCACTTTTTTGCGTCCTTGGCGTTCTTTGCGGACAACTCTCCTGCTGTTTCACATATCGGAGTTGACGCATGAACAGGTTGCCTTGGCTGCGTCCTGAGCGCGTGGCCCTGCTCGAATCGGCGCTGGCACAGCGCATCCTGATCCTCGACGGCGCGATGGGCACGATGATCCAGCGCCACGATTTCCAGGAAACCGACTACCGTGGCGAACGTTTTGCGCACGGTTACGATGTGCTGTTCGAGGCCGACGGACATGCCCACGGCGATGGCTGCGGCTGCAGCAGTCACGACCAGAAAGGCAACAACGACTTGCTGACACTGACCCAGCCGCAGGTGATCCACGAGATCCACGCGGCCTATCTCGCGGCAGGCGCGGACCTGGTCGAAACCAACACCTTCAATTCGACCGCCATCTCGCTGGCCGACTACCGCCTGCAACACCTGGTGCACGAATTGAATCGCGAAGGCGCAGCCCTCGCACGCGCCGCCTGCGATGTCGCCGAACTACAGACGCCGGATCGACCGCGCTTCGTCGTCGGCATCCTCGGACCCACCAGCCGCACCGCCTCGCTCAGTCCCGACGTCAACGATCCGGGGTTCCGCGCGGTGAGTTTCGACGAACTGGTGCTGACCTATCGCGACGCGACCGACGGCCTGATCGAAGGCGGGGCCGACGCGATCATGATCGAGACGGTGTTCGACACCCTCAACGCCAAGGCGGCGTTGTACGCCGTCGAGCAATCCTTCGATGCGCTCGGGGCGCGCTTGCCGGTGATGGTCTCAGGCACGATCACCGATGCCTCCGGCCGCACGTTGTCCGGCCAAACCGCCGAAGCCTTCTGGTATTCGTTGCGGCATGCGCGTCCGTTGTCCATTGGACTGAATTGCGCGCTGGGCGCCAAGGACCTGCGCGCGCACGTCGATGTGCTGTCGCAGGTCGCCGAGTCCTACGTATCCACGCATCCCAACGCCGGACTGCCCAATGCATTCGGTGGCTACGACGAGACCCCCGAGGACATGGCATCGGTGCTCGGCGAGTTCGCAGCGGCGGGCCTGCTCAACATCGTTGGCGGCTGCTGCGGCACCACGCCCGAGCATATTGCTGCGATTGCAGAGGCGGTAGGCAAGCACGCGCCGCGCACGTTGCCGCAACACGAAGCGCTCGCCGCATGAGCATGCAACGCCATACGCGACTGAGCGGCCTCGAACCGCTGGTCATCACGCCCGAAATCAACTTCGTCAACATCGGCGAACGCACCAACGTCACCGGCTCCGCCGCGTTCCGAAAACTGATCAAGGACAACCGTTACGACGAGGCCGTCGATGTCGCGCGCCAGCAGGTCAACAGCGGCGCGCAGATCCTCGACGTCAACATGGACGAAGGCATGCTCGATTCCGAGCATGCGATGGTCACGTACCTCAACCTGATCGCCGCCGAGCCGGACATCGCACGCATTCCTGTGATGGTGGATTCGTCGAAGTGGTCGGTGATCGAGGCCGGTCTCAAGTGCCTGCAGGGCAAGGGCGTGGTCAACTCGATTTCGCTGAAGGAAGGCGAAGACGTTTTCTTCGAGCACGCGCGCAAGGTACTGCGCTACGGCGC
>JBBJNO010000216.1:0-4533 GCA_037720875.1 Luteimonas sp.
CCCTTCCTGTCACTCAGCCAACACTTGGCGCAGCTGCTGAAAACGCTGCTCGCTACAATCGACGGCATGACCACGCCTCCCTCGCCCCGCTCGTCGTTGCAACGTCTGTTCCTGACCGGCGTCCTGACCCTGTTGCCGATCTGGCTGACATGGGTCGTCGTCAAGTTCGTGTTCGTACTGCTGAGCGACCTCAGCAAGCCGTGGGTGCAGCCGTTGTCGCGGCAGTTTGCGGCGTCCAATCCGCAGTTGCTTGCATGGTTCGACGATCCATGGGTGCAGACCACGATCGCGTTGATTGCGACGTTGCTGGTGATCCTGCTGGTGGGCGTGCTGGCGCGCCGCGTGTTCGGGCAGCGCTTGCTCGGGTGGTTCGAGGCGTTGATCGCACGCATCCCGCTGGCCAACCTGATCTATGGCAGCGCGCGGCAATTGCTCGACATCCTGCAAACCAAGCCCGATGGCGTGCAGCGCGTGGTGCTGGTGGATTTTCCGCATACGGAAATGAAATCGGTCGGTTTCGTGACCCGGGTGATCAAGGAACACGGCACCGGCCGTGAACTCGCGGCCGTGTACGTGCCGACCACGCCGAACCCCACCTCCGGTTATCTGGAAATCGTGCCGGTGGAAAAAATGACGCCGACCGACTGGACGGTGGACCAGGCAATGAGCTTCATCATCTCCGGCGGCGCGGTGGCGCCGGATACGATTCCTTTTTCGGCGCCGGTGGCGGTGAAGGCGGATGTTGCGTGATTTTTACGCCGTCATTCCCGCGCAGGCGGGAATCCAGTGTCTTTGCTTCAACGGCTTTAAGTCACTGGATCCCCGCCTTCGCGGGGATGACGAGCTGACGCAGATCCATGCGTTGGCCCTGATTTTCCGGGCCACGGACCACAGGCCACGGACCACAGGACACGGACCACAGGACACGAACCACAGAACACAATTACCGAACGCATGACCTCACGCCCACTCGAAGACCGCGCCGTAAAACTCTTCATCGCGCTCGCCGTATTCTTCTGCGTCAACGCGGTGCTGGCCGAGTTCATCGGCGTCAAGATCTTCGCGCTGATCGGGGCAAAAAGCGGTCGGTCAAGACCCGCCTTGCGAACAACAAGCCCTCGATCACACAACAGATGACCTTTGGCCCATGTCACGCCCCTACCCCACGGGCGAGACTCGGATGTTGTACAAACCACCTTCGCGCATCCGCACCGTCACGCGGATACTCAATGCGGCACTAACACTCAATGCAGTCAAGGAGTTCGCCATGATGTTTCGCATGCCGGTCAGCAAACACTTCCTGTTGGCCCTCGCCATCACCACCGCGCTCGGCGCCTGCGCCACCACGCCGAGTGGTACCGGTTCCGGTGCAACCGTGAGCAGCAGCCAGACCGCCGCCGTCAAGGCGACACGCCTCAACACGCTGTACGACCAGTACTGGGAAGAAGTGCTCAAGCTCAATCCCGTGCAGGCCACGTTCCAGGGCGATGCGCGTTACAACGACCAGTTGCCGGATTCCGGTAGCGCACAGTACCGGCAGCAATCGCGAGCATTCACCGAAGACTGGTTGAAGAAGATCGAAGCGATCGGCGACAAGGGTCTCACCGGCCAGGACCTGCTGAGCTACCAGATCTTTGTGCGCGATGCGAAGAATTCCTTGGAATCCGAACAGTTCCCGGGCTGGATGATGCCGGTCAGCCAGATGGGCAGCATGGCCAGCCTGGCGGTACAGCTGGGCTCGGGCACCGGCGCGCAACCGTTCAAGACAGTCAAGGATTACGACAACTGGCTGGCGCGCGCGGGCCGCCTGCCGGTGCTGTTCGATACCGGCATCGGCAACATGCGCGAGGGCATGAAGGCGGGCGTGGTGCAGCCGAAGGCGCTGATGACCAAGGTGTTGCCGCAGCTCGATGCATTGATCAAGGACAAGCCCGAGGACACCTTGTTCTGGGGCCCGATCAAGTCGATGCCGGCCACGTTCACTCCCGCCGAAAAAACGCGCCTGACCACGGCCTACGGCGCAATGATCAGCACGCAACTCACGCCCGCCTACAAAAAGCTGCGCAGCTTCATCGCCGACGAGTACCTGCCCGCCACGCGCGCCACCTACGGCCGCGACAAGCTGCCGGACGGCCTGGCCTGGTACGCGTTCAACGCGCGCAATTCGACCACCACCGACATGTCTCCGGCGCAGATCCACCAGATCGGGCTGGATGAAGTCGCGCGCATCCATGGCGAGATCCGCAAGGTGATGACGCAGGTTGGTTTCAAGGGTGACCTGCAGGCCTTCTTCGAGTTCATGCGCACCGACAAGCGCTTCAACTACAAGACCGAAGCCGACCTGCTCAAGCACTACCGCGGGCTGGAA
The DNA here is from genome assembly GCA_037720875.1 of Luteimonas sp. GTDB lineage: Bacteria > Pseudomonadota > Gammaproteobacteria > Xanthomonadales > Xanthomonadaceae > JALYOU01. The sequence continues at coordinate 2,369 of JBBJNO010000216.1, forward strand.
GCGACCATCGACGCGAACGTGCCGAAGTTGTTTTCGCTGAAACCCAAGGCCGGCTTCGAGATCCGTCCGGTCGAACCCTTCCGCGCCCAATCCGCAGCCGGCGGCGAATACCAGGGCCCGAGCGAGGACGGCACGCGCCCGGGCATCTTCTACGTCAACACCTTCGACCTGCCTACCCGCAAGACCTGGGACGCGGAGGATCTGTACCTGCACGAAGCCATCCCCGGCCACCATTTCCAGATCGCGTTGCAGCAGGAACTGACCGGCCTGCCGAAATTCCGCCGCTTCGGCGGCGAGACTGCCTTCATCGAAGGCTGGGGCCTGTATGCCGAATCGCTGGGCAAGGATGTGGGCGTCTACACCGATCCGTACAGCTACTTCGGCTACCTGCAAAACGAACTGTGGCGCGCGATCCGGCTGGTGGTGGATACCGGCCTGCACAGCAAGGGCTGGAGCCGCGAGCAGGTCATCAAGTACATGCTCGACAACTCCGCCGAAAGCGAAACCCAATCCACCGCCGAAGCCGAACGCTACATCGCGTGGCCGGGCCAGGCGCTGGCGTACAAGATCGGCGAACTGAAGATCAAGGAGCTGCGCAAGCGGGCGGAAAGCCAGCTAGGTGCGAAGTTTGATATCCGCGAATTCCACGCGGAAGTGTTGAAGGACGGGTCGGTGCCGCTGGATGTGCTGGAGGCGAAGATCGACAGGTGGATTGCTGCCAAAAAGGCTTGAGCGTTTCCTTCTCCCTCCGGCGACCGCAGGGAGAAGGAAGCAAAAAAAGAGCCGGCATTGCCGGCTCTTTTTCATTCCGCAATACGCTGGAAATCAGGCGCGCGAATTGTGCTTCGGACCCGCCCAGGCACCCTGTCCACCAGCCGCCGTGCGCTGCTTGGGACCGGCATGCGCATGACGCGGCGCGGGTTTGCCGTGCGGGCGATGCGCGCGCGCCGGAGTCCGTGCGTCGCCACCCGGGCGTTGTCCCTGACGCTGACCACCGCCGTTCTTCGGGATCGGAGTATCCAGCCGGATCGGCTTGCTCGGCGCGTACCCATCGACCACATCCATCACCAACTCCACTTTCAGCAGGCGCTGAATCTGACGCAACAGGCCGCCTTCTTCCGGCGACACCATCGACAGCGCTTCGCCCTGCAGGCCGGCGCGGCCGGTGCGGCCGATGCGGTGGATGTAATCCTCGGCCACCATCGGCAGGTCGAAGTTGACCACCAGCGGCAGGTTGGGGATATCCAGGCCGCGCGCGGCGACATCGGTCGCCACCAGGATGCGGGCCTTGCCGGTCTTGAACTGGTTCAAGGCCTTCTGGCGCTGCGCCTGGCTCTTGTTGCCGTGGATCGCGACTGCGCTCAGGCCCGCATCTTCAAGCTGCTCGGCCAGGCGGTTGCAGCCGTGCTTGGTCTTGCCGAACACCAGCACCTGGTCCTGGTAGCGCTTGTTGAGGATGTCGATCAGCAGGTCGCGCTTGCGGCTGCCATCGACCGGATGCGCGCGATGGGTGATGGTCTCGGCGATGGTGTTGTTGGCGGCGACATGCACCTGCTGCGGATCGCGCATGAACTCCAGCGCGAGCTGCTTGATCTGCGACTCGAACGTGGCCGAGAACAGCAGCGTCTGGCGCTGCGGCGGCACGCGGCCGAGCACGCGCTTGATCGCGGGCAGGAAGCCCATGTCGAGCATGCGGTCAGCTTCGTCGAGGACGAGAATTTCGATCGCATCGAGCTTGGCGCTGCCACGCTCCATGTGGTCGATCAGGCGGCCCGGGGTGGCGACGAGGATGTCGGTGCCGCGGCGCAGCGCGTCGATCTGCGGGCCCATGCCGGCGCCGCCGTAGATGGTGCTGACGTGCAGGCGCAGGTGTTTGGCGTAGCCGCGGATACTCTCGGCGACCTGCACCGCGAGTTCGCGGGTCGGCACCAGCACCAGCGCGCGCGGCTTGCGCGGGCCGTTCGGCGGGGTTTCCTTGGACAGGCGCTGCAGCAACGGCAGGCCGAAGGCCGCAGTCTTGCCGGTACCGGTCTGCGCGCCGCCGAGCAGGTCATGTCCAGCCAGCACCAATGGGATGGCCTGCGACTGGATCGGCGTCGGGGTGGTGTAGTTGCTTTCGGCGAGCGCGCGCAGCAACGCGGGCGAAAGCCCGAGGGTTTCAAACG
>JBBJNO010000014.1:0-3130 GCA_037720875.1 Luteimonas sp.
CGATCGATGCGCGCAGTGGCGTGGACACGCGCGCGATCGAGGAACTGAAGCAGCGGCTGGATGACTACCAAGCCGAGCATTCGCGCATTGCCAGCCTGTCCGATCTGATGATGATCGTCGGCGTCGCGTTCGGCGCAGTGGGACTGTGTCATGCGATCGCGACGCCTGCCGCCGCGTGGTTCAAGTTGAACGTGTCATGGGCGCAGCAGGTGAGCCTGCACGAGCCCTTCGTCTGGGTCGTCGTGCTGTCCACGCTGATCGGGCTGGTCTTGAGCTTCACTCGCGTGCGCACGCTCGACGGCACTGGCGCATCGAAGATCGGCACGTTGCTGCTGTATTTCCTGATTGCCTCCATCGGCATGCAGATGGACATCCTGGCGCTGGCCGACAAGCCGTGGCTGTTCGCACTCGGCCTCATCTGGATCAGCGTGCACATCGTGTTGCTGTGGCTGTTCGGCAGGTTGCTGCGCGTGCCGTTCTTCTATTTCGCGATGGGTTCGCAGAGCAACATCGGCGGCCCGGCGTCGGCGCCGGTAGTGGCATCTGTATTCCATCCCTCGCTGGCGCCGGTCGGCGCGTTGCTGGGCGCACTCGGCTATGCGACCGGCACGGTGCTGGCGTACCTGGTCGGCGTGATGTTGCGCGGCATGGCGGGTGGCTGACCCAAGCTGCCGTGCACTTGGTGTATTTGTAGGAGCGGCTTAAGCCGCGAGCTCTCGGCATTGCCATGCAAGCACAAGAGCTCGCGGCTGAAGCCGCTCCTACAAGAATCAGCAGCAGCGCGATCGGCCTTTGCCGTACCGCGCCTGTAGACGCTCGGCGAAAAAGGCTTCGTGGTTCATGGGGGCCACGTCCGGATGCATCCGGCGCATGTGCGCCACATAGACGTCGTAGTCGGGCACGCCAACAGCAAGCCGCGCCGTGCGCGCAGCCCATGCCCATGCCACGCGCATGGCTGCAACGACGTTGCCCCTCATTCGTTTTATCTCAGGCTTCGAACGCCACATACGGTGTCTCCTGCGCAGTCGGTACAGCCGATCGCCGCGCCTTGAAGGCGGCACGCGCACCGAACATCACCGTCAGCACGAGTACCGCCATGAACAGGGCGCACAGCGCGGCATCGACTTGGTTGTTCAACACGACCCGCTGCATTTCCTCCATGGACTTTGCCGGCGCGATGACTTCGCCGCGCGCGGCGGCATCGGCGAACTTGCGCGCATTGGCGAGGAAGCCGATCTTCGGGTCGGCATGGAACAGTTTCTGCCAGCCGGCGGTCATCGTGCAGATCAACAGCCACGCGGTCGGCAGCAGCGGAATCCACAGGTATTTCTCGCGTTTCATCCTGACCAGCGCGACGCAGGCGAATACCAGCGCGAGCCCGGCCAGCATCTGGTTGGCGATGCCGAACAGCGGCCACAAGGTGTTGATGCCGCCGAGCGGATCGACTACGCCCTGGTACAAAAAATACCCCCACAGTGACACCGCGATGGCCGTGCAGACCACGTTCGCCGACCAACTTTCGGTACGCCGGAACGGCGGATACGCCAGGCCGATGAATTCCTGGATCATGAAGCGCGCCACGCGCGTGCCGGCATCAACCGTGGTGAGGATGAACAGTGCCTCGAACAGGATCGCGTAGTGGTACCAGAACGCCATCATGCTGCCGCCGCCCACCAGGCCGTGCAGGATCTGCGCCATGCCGACGGCCAGCGTCGGCGCGCCACCGGTGCGCGAGAGGATCGTCGATTCGCCGATGTCTTTTGCCGTCGCGGTGAGCACGTCCGGCGTCAGCACGAAACCCCAGCTGCTGATCGTCTGCGCGGCTTGCTCGACCGTCGTCCCGATCAGCGCCGCGGGCGCATTCATCGCGAAATACACGCCCGGCTGCAGCACGCAGGCGGCGATCAGCGCCATCACCGCGACGAAGGCTTCCATCAACATGGCGCCATAACCGATCAGCCGCGCATCACGTTCGTTCGGCAGCATCTTCGGCGTGGTGCCCGATGCGATCAGTGAATGAAAACCGGATACCGCGCCGCAGGCGATGGTGATGAACAAAAAGGGAAACAATGATCCGGCGAACACCGGCCCGGTGCCGTCGATGAAACGGGTCACGGCCGGCATCTGCAATTGCGGCGCGGCAAAAAGAATCGCGACCGCGAGCAGCAACACGGTCCCGATCTTGAGAAACGTCGACAGGTAATCGCGCGGCGCCAACACCAGCCACACCGGCAGCACCGCGGCGATGAAGCCGTAACCGATCAGCATCCAAGCCAGTGATTTCGCATCGAAGGTGAAGAGTGGCGCCCAAACTGGCGAGGCCGCGACGATGCCGCCAAACAAGACCGACAGCAGCAACAATCCAAACCCGATGATCGAGACTTCGAGAATTTTTCCCGGACGCAGGAAACGCAGATAAATCCCCATGAACACCGCGATCGGGATCGTCATCGCCACGGTGAACGTGCCCCATGGGCTGATCGCGAGCGCCTTGACCACCACCAGCGCCAGCACCGCCAGCAGGATCACCATGATCATCAGGATGCCGACCATCGCGGTAATGCCGGCCGCGGCGCCCATCTCACCGCGGATCATGTCGCCGAGCGATTTGCCGTCGCGACGTACCGAGAAGAACAGGATCAGGAAGTCCTGCACCGCGCCGGCGAAGATCACGCCGAACAGGATCCACATCATTCCCGGGAGGTAGCCCATCTGCGCCGCGAGCACGGGGCCGACCAACGGGCCGGCACCGGCGATCGCGGCGAAGTGATGGCCGAACAGCACCGACTTGTCGGTGGGCACGTAATCGAGGCCGTCGCTGCGCTGCCACGCCGGCGTCATGCGGGTCGCATCAAGACGCAGTGCCTGCTCGGCGATGTAGCGCGAGTAGAAACGGTAACCGATGAAGAACACCGACACCGATGCGGCCACCAGCCACATCGCGTTGATGGTTTCGCCGCGCGTCAGCGCGATGGTGCCCAGGCAGAAGGCCGCGAATACCGACAGCGCCACCCAACCGAATCTTGCCAGTGTCGTCATGACTTCTCCTGCGAAGTTTGCAGACGCGAAGCTTTTTTGTAGGAGCGGCTTCAGCCGCGAGCTCTTAACTCGGATGCTAAGAGGCCTGAAG
>JBBJNO010000014.1:3140-5208 GCA_037720875.1 Luteimonas sp.
AGCTCGCGGCTGAAGCCGCGCCCGCATCAGCGCATCCGCTACAACCAGCGCACCTTCTTCAGATACCGATACAACGCGATGCAAACCACCGTGGTGACGCCGATCACCACGAAATAGCTGTAGCGCCCCGGCAACTCCGGCATATGCACGAAGTTCATCCCGTACCAACTTGCGATCAACGTGGGTGCAGCGAGCAACGCCGCCCAACCGGCGAGCTTCTTGACCACTTCGCCCTGGTTGATGTTGACCAGCGACAGGTTGACGCTCATCGCCGCCGTCAGCATCTCGCGCAGCGTGTCGATGGACTCGTTGAGCCGCACCACGTGGTCGAGCACGTCGCGGAAATGCAGCTTGGTCTCGTCGGCGACCTGCGCCATCTGGGTGCGCGTGAGCTGCGAGAGGATGTCCTGCAGCGGCGCAACGGCGAGCCGCGTCTGCGTCAACTCCCGTTTCAGGTCGTAGAGCTTGATGATGGTGTCCCGGTGGAAGGTCTCGGAAAAAATATCCTTCTCGAGTTCGTTCAACTCATCCCGGAACTCGTTGACGATCGGCAGGTAGTTGTCGACGATGAAATCCAGCATGCCGTACAGCGCGAACGCAGGACCGAGTTGCAGCAGTTCGGGCTCGCGCTCGAACCGCTCGCGCACCAGCGTGTACGACAGTGAGACGCCATGCCGCACCGTCACCAGGAAACGCGCGCCGACAAAGGCGTGCGACTCGCCAAAACGCACATGTCCGTCCAGCAACTGCGCCGTGTGGACCACCACGAACAACGTATTGCCGTACGTTTCCAGTTTGGGCCGCTGGTGCGCGTGCTGTGCATCCTCGATGGCGAGATCGTGCAGCGCGAATTCCTCCTGCAGCTTGTCCAGCAAGCCCTGCTCGGGCTCGTACAGGCCAACCCAGACGAAGCTGTCGTCGTCGACCGCCAGTACATCGCTGATCTGGTCGAGGGTGATGTCCTCGCGCACGCCTTTGCGGTACACCGCGCAATTGACCACGCCGCCGGGCAGGTTGGGGTGGGGTTTGATGAGCGTCTGGTCCATGCCGGCATGATGGCGGCGTCGTGGTGGCGGGGCAAGACTCGACAGGTTCGCCCCGGCTGTCGTGCAGTACGCGGGGCCACATCACGACGCGGCGGCGACACGGAAACAGCGCGCGTGCCGTTCGCTACGACCTGCTGCCGTCAAGGCACGACGTTGCCGTCCTGTCTCACTCCCGCTCGAACTGCGCAAGCTCCTCCAGCACATGCTGCGCCTTGCGCAGGCTGGTGCCGCTCAGACTGTTGATTCGCGGCGCGGTGCGAAACATCACACCGGACCGCACACTATTTTCAGCCGGCGGCGTTGACGCGGATTTCGACATCGCCAACGGTGACCGTCTGCTGCGCACGGATCTTGGCGGTTTTGCGCAGTTCGGTGACGCCATCCACCGAGACCGCGCCCGTGGCGACCAGCGCCTTGCCCGCGCCGCCGCTGTCGCAGATCCCTGCCAGCTTCAGCAGCTGGTTGAGTTCGACGTGGTCGCGGTCGAGTTGGAAGACGAGGGTGTGCATGGACAGTTAATGTAGCAGCGTGCATCGCATGCAGGCATCGTCACACGCGACAGGGCATGCTCCACGCGCTTCGCCGTACTGTCAGTCACCAGGATTTGCCATGACACGCAAGACCCAGCGCCAGGCCACGCGCCTTGGCCAGGAGATGACCGAGATGATGATCGCCGCGCCGCAGGTCGTCGCGCACCGCACGACGCGTATGCTGACGGCGGGCCATACACCCAATGCCAGGGACAGCCGCGAATTCAAGGCGATGGGCGACGAGAAACTCGCGGCGTTTTCCGAATCCTGGCAGGCGATGGCGTCGCAAGCGATGACCTCGCAGATGCAGCTCGTCACGACATTGACGCAGATGGCGTTCAAGCAATCGAATATGTGGTGGTCGCCGTTCGGTGCATCGCGCGGCCTGTCGACGGAGGACATGACGCAACTGAGTCACCAGATGCAGTCGGCTGCCCTGCAGATCGCAAGCAAAGGCATGGCGCCGGTGCGCAAGCGCGCGGTGGCCAATGC
>JBBJNO010000014.1:5218-15866 GCA_037720875.1 Luteimonas sp.
GGAGCGCACCTGGGCGCGATAGGCTGTACATGTAGCGCCCATCGCGGCCAGGTGCGCTCCTACGACCGAAGCAAGTCCCAATGGGACAGAAGGCGGACATGGCATGAAACGAGCCGAATATTCACAACGTGGCCCCGTGCCGCAGGACGTCATCGACGCGGTCGAGTTCACCTTGCCGCCGCTGACCGCGGGGCAGGCACTGGTGGAAGTACTCGCCGCGCCGATCAATCCTTCCGATGTGCTGACCTTGACCGGCCAATACGGCGCGCTGCCACCACTGCCCGCGGTCGGCGGCAATGAGGGCGTCGGCCGCGTGGTGGAAGTCGCTGACGGCGTCGATCGACTGCAGGTTGGACAAACCGTGCTGCTGCCGGTGGGCAGTGGCACCTGGACCACGCATCTGGTGGCCGAAGCCAACGCACTGGTGCCGCTGCCAAACGATGCCGATCCGCAACAACTCGCGATGATCACGGTCAATCCGCCAACGGCGCGGTTGTTCCTGTCGGAGTTCGTCGACCTGCAACCGGGCGAGTGGATCCTCCAGAACGCGGCCAACTCGGCGGTCGGCGGCTATCTGATCCAGCTGGCAAAGCTGCAGGGCCTGAAGACCGTCAATGTCGTGCGCCGCGAATCGGCGGTTGCATCGGTGCAGCAGGACGGTGGCGAGGTGGTGCTGGTCGATGGCGACGATCTCGCCAAGCGCGTGCGCGCGGCGACGGACGGAGCAGCGATCCGGCTCGGTTTCGATGCCGTTGGCGGCATCGCCACCGAACACCTCGCGCAATCGCTCGGCCACGGCGGCCTCCTGGTGAATTACGGCGCGATGAGCGGCGAGGCCTGCCAGATCTCGCCCGCGTCGCTCGTGTTCCGCGACATCACGCTGCGCGGCTTCTGGCTGTCGCAGTGGTACAAGACTGCAACGCCCGGGCGTCGCGCTGCATTGTTCGGCGAACTGGCCGGATTGATTGCCACCGGAAAGCTTTCCGCGCGCGTGCAGGCGACCTACGGCATCGACCAGATCAAGCAGGCGGTTGCAGCGGCCGCAGGCGGCGAACGCGATGGCAAGATCCTGCTGCTGCCCAACGGCGATCAACACTGATCAAAGTCCGTGGCTATTCGTAGGATGGGTTGAGCGCAGCGATACCCATCGCTCCCCGGCAGCATGGGTATCGCTGCGCTCAACCCATCCTACAAAACTGCCCGACAGCGATCACAGCTGAGACAAAACACGGACTACAAAAGCGGCCTGCTTTGCGCCATCAACGCGTCGAAACGCACGCGGCCAACTTCGCACAACTCGCGTTTCTGCGCCGCCGTCAGTTGCTTGACTGCATATTCGGCGCGGCTCGCCGTGGCGCGATCCCCACATTCAAAGCGCGCCAGCAATCGCAACGGCGGATGCGAGCGTGTGTAACGCGCACCCTTGCCGGCGATGTGTGCCGCGTAACGGCGATCGACATCGATGGCGATGCCGGTGTAGACACTGCCGTCGCGGCATTCAACCAGATAGACAGACCAGACGGGCACCGGCAACGCGCGACGCTCAGCGCAATACAATGGGTATCGACAATGGCGACGGCACCTCGGCCGCCAGGCCGCGCCACTGTTCGCGCTCGGCGCGGCAGTACGGGCCGCCCATCGCGAACTTGCGGCAGATCTCCGGGCGTTGTTCGTAGATGCCACAGCGCATCGTGTCCAGGTCCAGCGCAACGCACCAGCCGTCCTCGCCGCGCGCCATCATTTCCAGTCCGTGGTCGTCGTGCGTGGTGAGGCCGTCGGGCACGGCGTCGCCGGCCAGGATCACCACGGTGAGCCGACAACAGACCGCTTCGCAATGGGCGCAGTCCACGTCCGGATCGATGCCCGGCATGTCGTCGTACAGGGCGAGTTGCGTTGCCGACATCAGGCTGGAACATCCGCGTCGTGAAGGGGCGACGCTGCGACACGCAGTTTACGCGCATGCCCTTTTGGCCACCGATTCACTCTGAAATCATCTTGATGTGAGGGCATTACTGAACCCGCGCGCACAGAACCGTGCGTCCGTCATTGCCCTGTCTCCATCCGCGCCCGACAATGCATCCATCCACCAGGAGATGCTCTTGAGCGCCACGCCAGTCAGTGCCAACGCCACCGCTGTCAACCTGCGCAGGATGTGCGCGACCTTCGCCAAGCCGCATCTCGGCCGCGCCGTCTGGCAATTGATCAACACACTGGTGCCGTTCACGGCGTTGTGGGCATTGATGGCATGGAGCGTGGTGGCGCAGTGGAATTTCGGCTGGACGCTGCTGCTGGCGCTGCCGACCGCAGGCTTGTACGTGCGCACCTTCATCATCCAGCACGATTGCGGGCACGGCTCGTTCTTCGCCAGCCAGCGCGCCAACGACCTGGTCGGGCGCTGCCTCGGCGTGGTCACGTTGTTTCCGTACGGCTACTGGAAGAAGACGCACGCCATCCACCACGGCACCTCCGGTAACCTCGACCGCCGCGAGATGGGCGACATCGAGACGCTGACCGTCGCCGAGTACCAGGCGCTGACGCCGTTCCGCCGCTTCTGCTACCGCTTCTACCGCAGCACGCCCGTGTTGCTGGGCATCGGCCCGGCGTACCAGTTCGTCATCAAGCACCGCTTCCCGTTTGATCTTCCGTTCTCGTGGAAGAAGGAGTGGGCCAGCGTGTTGCTCAACAACCTGATGCTGGCGGTCGCGGTGATCGCGATGGGGCTCTTGATCGGCTGGCACACGGTGCTGCTGGTGCACCTGCCCATCGTGCTGATCGCCGGCGCGCTGGGCGTGTGGTTGTTCTACGTGCAGCACACGTTCGAGCACACGTACTGGACCCGCAAGGGCGAGTGGGATTCCAATCAGGCGGCCGTCGCCGGCAGCTCGTTCTACGACCTGCCGCGCGTCCTGCACTGGTTCACCGGCAACATCGGCTACCACCACATCCACCACCTCGCCAGCCGCATCCCCAACTACCGCCTGCGCGAATGCTATGAATCGAGCGAGTTGTTGCAGGCCGCGCCGAAGCTCACTATCTGGTCCAGCCTCAAGAGCGCGCGGATGAAGTTGTGGGATGAGGAGTTGCAGCGGATGGTTGGGTTTCCGAGGCGAGTTGGCGCCTGAGCATCCATTGATCGAGTCGTAAGAAAAGCGGGCTTCGGCCCGCTTTTTTATTCTCCGGCTCTGGCAGCAATACCAAGTGCCCACTGCCTGCATGCCAGCTCTATTCGTCAGCCCTTGTATCCACAATTCAGCGACGCCAAACAGTGAATCCGTTTGCGAATTAAAAAAAGTATAGACCGGCGTTCATTTTTGGTTACAATCCGGCCGGGGAATTCCCAAACAGCATCTGAATGTTCGCTCGCCGCAATCTGGCGTCAGCGGAATTGCAGGTCGCACGCAATCCATTTTTATTCGGTGATGTGTGAAACACAAATTGGAAGTGCCTGGTCTGACATGGATGTTGGTGGCTTCGGTCGTTTTGATGACCGGATGCGCCACCAGCCCCGCGCCTGATTTCAAGGGTGGCTGGCAAGCGGTGAACCGCTATGCCGCCGATACCCAGGAAATCCCCCTGCATGAGCCCTATCAGTTTCATCCAGTGCCTATGGATGGGACGCTCAAAACCATGTTGACGCGATGGGCGCGCGACTCACGCATGAGCGTGTCGTATCTTCACCCTTCCGATTTCACGCTGCACGCTCCCATTGCCCGGATACGCACCGGCGATCTACAGGATGCCGTCACGCAGTTGAATGCGGCCTACGCCGGACTGGGCGTAGTCGTCACCGCACAGCAGAACCAGATTGTCGTGCGCCCGCTTGCGCACATGCCGCCGGAAAACGCGCCGCCAGCAACGGGCGGCCCGTGATTACGCGGCAGTGCAGCCGCATCGAGGCAGGTACCAGCCTCGTCGAACCGTGCGGAGAGCGCGTTTCAAGGCACTAAACAAACAACATCATCTTTGCGTACGCCACGGATTGCCATGAAGCTACGGAATAAAAGCACCTCGCCGCAGATCGAAAACGCTGTTTCCAGAGCAGTCGATTTTGAAGTCACGATTGCCGACATCGCGCGCCGCAGCGAGCGCCGCGCCTGGCTTGTGGCATTCAGCGCCGTATTGATGTCGCTGATCCTGGCGGGCGGATATTTCTACATGTTGCCGCTCAAGCAGAAGGTGCCCTACCTGGTGATGGCGGACGCCTATACCGGCACCAGCACCGTGGCGCGGTTGACGGAAGACTTCAACAATCAGTTCATCACCACCAGCGAAGCCTTCAACAAGAGCAACGTCGCCCATTTCGTGATTGCGCGCGAGTCCTATGACATCGCCCTGATGAACCTTCGCGACTGGACAACCGTGTACTCGATGTCGTCGCCCGGCGTGGCATCGGGCTATACGACCTTGCACGCCAAAACCAACCCCAACAGCCCTTACAAGACCTACGGCAACAGCCGGGCGATCCGCGTCAGGATCCTGAGTATCGTGCTGATCGGCGGTGACGCGAAAACTGCACCCAAAGGCGCCACGGTCCGTTTCCAGCGCGTTGTCTACGACAAGGCAAGCGGTTCCACGCGACCGCTGGACAGTAAACTCGCGACGATCGAGTACGTTTACAAGTCCAACCTGAAAATGGACGAGAAAGACCGTATCGAGAACCCGCTCGGTTTTCAGGTCACGAGCTACCGCGTCGATAGCGATTACGCCGCATCGCCGCCGCTGGAAACCGAGGCAATCCCGCAGATGCAGGCAGATGCCGTTTCCCGGCCTGGTGTGCCGGACGTCGCATCGCCCGTCGCCGGCGCCACCCTAAACCAGGAAGCAGCCAGCTCCCTGTCGGCAGAAGACGCGCCGCGGCCCGCGGCCGCTGCTGCAACTGCACCTGTCGAAAATACAAACGGAGCCGGCAACCAATGAATTGCGCGCACAAGAATCTTGCAATGGTGCTGTGGTTGGCAATGTCCTGGCTTGCGCTACCGGCCCATGCCCAGGTGGTTCAAGAGTACGAATACCAGCCTGACCGGATCTATCAGGTTCGTACAGGGCTTGGCATCACCACCCAGATTGAACTCAGTCCGAACGAAAAAATCCTCGACTTCAGCACCGGCTTCAGCAATGGGTGGGACTTGACGCGGCGTGACAACGTGTTCTACCTCAAGCCCAAGAACGTCGATGTCGATACGAACATGATGATTCGTACCGCGACGCACTCGTATATCTTCGAGTTGAAGGTCGTGGCGACCGACTGGACCGCGCTCGACCAGGCAAAACAGGCCGGCGTCCAGTACAAGATCACCTTCAAGTATCCAAACAATACCGAGTTTGTCCAGGCCGCCGCCGGAACGGTGCCGCAGCTGAATACGCTTCTGGACAAGGGCAGGCGCTACAACTTCAACTATGACTATTCGACGCAGACCAAGCAGGCCTGGTTGATACCGATGACCGTTTACGACGATGGCCAATTTACCTATATCAAAATGAGCCGATTGAAGGACATTCCGACCGGAAATTTCCCCGCCGTTTTTGCGCGCGAGCAGGAAAGCGGAGAAGATTTCGTCGTCAACACCACCGTTGAGAACGACATGATGATTGTCCATGGGGCATATAACTTCCTGGTGATCCGCCACGGTGAAAATGTTGTCGGTCTGCGCAGGAACAAAGTCCAATGAACCAGAACATGCCACCAGACAGGGACACGGGTGCCGGAGACAATCCCTATTACGCAAATCAATCCGGTGCCTCGGCGCAGGATCTTGATGCCAATGCCCCATTGTTGAAATCCAATGATCTGCAACGCCTCAACCGCAAGGCATTGCTGTTCCTGGCAGGCATCATCGCGCTGTTGATCGTGATGGCGATCTGGTTGGTGAGCAGTGCGGCCTCAGGCGATGACATCGTCAAGCCGCGGGAGGAGACGGTGGTGATTCCCGAACTGCCGCGGGATTCGACCAACGCAGCCGAGGCTGCGCCACCCATCGAAGTGGCTGAATATGCGCCGCCTGATATGGATACGATGCCGCCGCTGCCAGTCGAAAGTTCCCCGCAGCCCGCATACATCTCCGATTACCCTGCGCCACTGTCGTCGTCGTCGTCGTCGTCGTCGTCGCCGCGCGCACTCACGCTGCGTGAGCGACGCATGAACAACATGGTGGCCGGCGAGCAGGTGGCGGGCGGTGTGGATCCCTATGTGCAGGCTGCACTTGCCGGGTTCCCGGGCAATCCGGCAAGTCCCCCCGAAGAAGAAAAAATGCCGGCGTCGGCCGAGGCATCGAGCGCGCAGTTCATCAACAATCCCGACGCATTGCTGGTGCGTGGCACCTACCTGCGTTGCGTGCTGGAGACGCGGATCATCACGGATGTGCCCGGTTTCACCTCGTGCATCCTCACCGAGCCAACGTATTCCATCAACGGGCGTCGATTGCTGTTGCCAAAGGGTTCAAAAATCTACGGCAGATACAACAACACCGATCCGGAAAAACCGCGCATCGCAGTGGTCTGGGATCGAATCACCACACCCAATGGCATCGACGTGTCGATGGCCAGCCCCGGCGTGGATGGCCTGGGATCGGCCGGGTATCGCGGCGACTACGATGCACACTGGGCAAGCCGTATCACCTCGGCCCTGTTGATCAGCCTCATCAGCGACGCATTCAAGTACGCGGGCGCCGAGTACGGGCCGACCACCACGTCCATCAGCAACGGCATCATTACGCAGGCGCCCTTCGAGAGTAATACCGCGCGCACGATGGAGCGGCTTGCCAATCAGGCGCTGGACCGCACTGCCAGGCGTCCCGCCACGGTCACCATCAACCAGGGCACGGTGGTGAACGTCTATGTGGCGAAGGATGTGGATTTTTCGAGTGTGCTGGCTAGTCGCTGATCCAAGCCAAGACCCTGCGCATGGATGCCGACAACTCTCCCGTCGCCCGGATTTCGAATGATTTCCTGGACTACCAATACGATGTGCTCGGCATCCTGGAGTACATGGGTTCTGCGGATGTCACCGAAATATGCATCAACAAGCCGGGCGAGCTTTACCTGGAAAAACGCGATGGCTGGCATCGCGTCGAGGTGCCTTCGCTGACCTTCGAGCGGGCGCGGCAGTTCTGCACCGCGGTCGTCAACGAAAGCAACACAGGACAACGCATTACCGATACCGATCCAGTGGTCTCGTTGACGTTTCCAACCGGACAGCGCGCACAATTCGTCATACCGCCTGCCTGCGATGCCGGCAAGGTATCGATCACCATTCGTCTGCCTTCCAAGCACAGCAAGACATTGCACGAGTACCAGCAGGATGGGTTCTTCGACCAGATCCTCGAGCAGACCCATGCCCTGAGCGACCATGACCGCGAGCTGATAGAGCTGCGTTATTCGCGCAATTACGCCGAGTTCTTCAAGAAAGCCGTGTTGTTCAAGAAGAACATCGTGGTGTCTGGCGCAACCGGCAGCGGCAAGACCACCTTCATGAAGTCGCTGGTGAATCACATCCCCGACGACGAACGTCTGGTCACCATCGAAGACGCCAGGGAATTGTTCATTACCCAGCCCAATGCCGTGCATCTGCTCTATTCAAAGGGCGGGCAGAGCACCAGCAACGTCACCGCCAAGAGTTGCATGGAGGCCTGCCTTCGAATGAAGCCTGACCGCATCATCCTTGCCGAGTTGCGCGGCGATGAATCGTTCTATTTCATCCGCAATTGCGCGTCCGGCCATCCAGGTTCGATCACCAGCTGCCATGCGGGAAGCACGACCCAAACCTGGGACCAGCTGGCATTGATGGTGAAGGCGTCCGCTGAAGGTGCCGGGCTCGAGTTCGCCATCATCAAGCGATTACTGATGATGACCATCGACGTGCTGGTGCATATCAAGGCGCATGCAGGTCACCGCAATATCACTGGAATCGACTTCAATCCGGAACGGGCGTTCTCCGAATGAAGAGGTTGCGCGTGACGGTCGATGTCATCAGGCAGTCAGGCCGGATGATGGCTGCCACTAGCGCGAAGGCGGCCATTGACATCGTCGTGATCGGCAGGAATGATTGCCACAGGAAAGTCGGTAGCGTTATTCGGCGTGGATTCGGCATTGCATGGTTGAATCCTTGTTCGGCACACCGCATTCAACAGCATGGAACGGGAGGTGGGAAGTGTTGCCTGGCATGGAGCTAATGAACTGCCCGAATCTGGCGGTTCCCAAGGAAGTGATGCAGCACGTTGTCCGCGTCGAATCGTCAAACAACCCTTATGCCATCGGCGTGGTCGGTGGCAGGTTGGCGCGACAACCCAAGAACCTGCCTGAAGCTCTGGCGACGGTGCGGATGCTCGAAAGCCGCGGATACAATTTTTCTCTCGGCCTGGCCCAGGTGAATCGATACAACCTGGGCAAATACGGCATCGATTCGTACGAGAAGGCGTTCGAAGTCTGTCCCAACTTGCAGACTGGGTCGCGCATTCTTGCCGAATGTCATGGCCGCTCCGGCGGTGATTGGGGCAAGTCCTTCAGCTGCTACTACTCCGGCAACTTTGTCACCGGCTACCGGCACGGTTACGTCAGCAAGATTTTCGCCTCGATGCGCGACAACAGCGTTGATGACTCGTCCCATCGGACGGACGCCATCCAGGTCGTGGGCAAGGGGTCGCGGCGTGCAGTCGAAGTGACCCGCTTTCCTGTGTACACGGCGCAGCAGGCCGCTCCGCAGCGTACGCAAGCAACGCTTCCCCTCCAGGCATCCGGGCAGGTCGTCCAGGCAAGATTATTTCAGCCTGGACATGCCGGCCCACCGGCGGTTGCAAAGGCCTCCGGTCAAGATGCTTCGGGAGCTGCCGAAGCTGTTGCGCAAAGCCCTCAACAGGCGTTGCCACCCTCCGTCGTCGACGCGCTGACACGCGACAACCAGCCCGCCGCAGACGAAGCCTTCGTTTTCTAGTACGCGTTGCCAGAGCGATATGGGAGCGTTCTGCGCGCAATCAGGTTTTTGTCACACCCTCAACCAGGAGATCAGCAATGAAGTCGTACAAGGATGCAGCACCAGGTGTCGAGGCCAGGAGGACGTTCTCGTCCCTCTTCATGGCGGTCATGTTCGTTAGCGTCCTGGCCGTCCCGGGCGCATTGATGGCGCAGGAGTTTGGCGGCGCAGATGGACGCGTCAATACGTTTTTTCAGAACATCAACGGGCTGCTCAATATCGCGTCCATTTCGGTCGTGACCATTGCAGTCATTTTCGCGGGCTACCAGATCGCGTTTGCGCACAAGCGCATGGCTGATGTCGCGCCTGTGCTGATCGGTGGTTTCCTGATTGGCGCGGCGGGCCAGCTGGCCAGAATGCTGCTCGGTCCCGATGGCGGCACGCCAACGACCATGCTGCTGGACATCCTGCCGAAGCTGTATGCATAAAAACGTGCTGTTCCGCGGCTGCACGCGCCCGGCGATGTTCATGGGGGTGCCCTACATTCCCTTTGTGATCGGAGCCGGCGCGTGCTTGCTGCTGTCGATGTACATCAACATGTTCTACCTGCTGCTGCTGCCGCCTGTCGTCTTCGTCATGCGGCAGATGGCGCGGCGCGATGAGATGATTTTCCGTCTGATCGGCTTGAGGCTGATGTTCAAGTTCAAGGTGCGCAACTTGAAGCACCATTCGGGCATGTGGGTGTTTTCGCCCAACAGTTATCGCGGGAAGCCGGTGAAGAAGGGCTAGTGTGGCGCTTGCGCGCTTTTGGGCATTGTCGCTCCGCCTGAAAGCACCTCTATCCAGTGAAATCAGTGAACAAGGAAGTGTGGATGGCCAAGATAATGGCTAGAACCTATCTCGAATTAGGAGCAACCAACTTTTCTGACTCGTCATTCCCGCGAATGCGGGAATCCAGCGACTTTAAGCCGTTGAAAACGAAGGCACTGGATTCCCGCCCTCGCGGGAATGACGATTGCAGATCTGCAGGTTCCGATACTGAGATACGTGGCGCGCTACACCTTTCTTTGGAGACAGGCGGCGCGCTCGCGTCGCCGTCTCTTCCAGCCTGCGCCTGCGTCATGACGCGCAGGACAGGATTTTTTAGGCTGCCCAAGGCCTTCGCCATTCCCCATCTGCCAAGGCTGGCCTGACACATGTTCAATCCCGACGCCCCGATCAGCGAGTTCATCCCGTTCTCCACACATGTGTCTCCCACCGTGCTCAAGACCACGGGCGGCGACTACTTGCTGGTGTGGTTCCTGGGCGGTCTGCCATTCGTGGGGCGAGAAGAGTGGGATATCGAGCACCGCCACAACACCTTCAACCGCATGTTGCAGACGTTGCGGGCGCCGGATTTCACCAACCTTGCGTTCTGGGTGCATGACGTGCGCCGCAGGCGACGCATCAACAACAACAGCAAGTTTGAGCAGGACTTCAACCAGCGGATGTCGGATGCGTACTTCGATGCGTTGTCGTCGCAAAAGATCATGCAGAACGAGCTATACCTGACGATGCTGTATCGCCCGGTGGTATCGGGGAAGCGTCTCGTGGAAAAGTCCGAGAATGTCAGCCAGCTGCAGTCGGAGCAGGACCAGGCCATCGCCAAGGTGCAGGAGTTGGCCGGCAACGTGGAGGCGGTGCTGAAGGATTACGCTCCATACCGGCTTGGCATGTATGAGGCCAGCAACGGTGTGGTGTTCT